>CAZIQE010000048.1:0-7275 GCA_964541385.1 uncultured Eubacteriales bacterium
GAGATGCAAAACGGAATGTTGTTTGCCGCCATCGTCGGCGAGCGGAATAACGGCCATCAGTATATCCGCCAGTTGGATGAAGCCTATGGCGAGATCGCTTTTTTAACAACGGAACCCCTAAATTTCAAGCCCCGAAACCCTGTTTTCCAAGTGGAAGACGTGCGGGTGGCGTTGGCGATGCTGGCACGCACCCATCTGGCGAGGATGAACGCCCGCATCGTGGGTGTAACGGGGAGCGTGGGAAAAACCACCACCAAAGATTTCATTCTTTCCGCTCTGGCACCGGGGATGAAAGCCTCCGGCACCAAGGGAAATCAGAATAATGAATTGGGCATTCCCGCAACGGCATTGAACGTGGCTGAAAACGACCGTGCAGCCGTGGTGGAAATGGGAATGAGAGGTTTGGGGCAGATCGCCGAGGCTGCGCAGTACGTGCGGCCGGATCTGGCGGTGATCACCAATATCGGCGTGGCGCATCTGGAGCTTTTAGGCAGCCGTGAAAATATTGCAAAAGCAAAGCTGGAAATGGTGGATGCTTTAAAAAAGGACGGCGTGGCTCTTTTGAACGGCGATGAGCCGCTTCTCTACGGCGCACGGCCGGAAAAAACCTGCTTCTATTTCGGTCTTTCTGCCCATAACTCCTTCCGTGCAGAAGAGATCCAAGGCACCTCCTTCACTCTTTGCTATCCCGGCGGGAAACTTCCCGTCACCCTGCAGGTGGAGGGGGAGCATCAGATTATGAATGCGCTGGCTGCCTTCGGCGTGGGCTATCTTTTGGGCGTGAAGGCGGAGCTTCTGAAACAGGGCTTGGAAAAATTCACCGGCGACGGTCGCCGCCAGTTTATCGAAGAGCTGGCAGGGATCACGCTGATCGACGATAGCTATAACGCCTCCCCCGATTCGATGCGTGCCGCCCTGAAGGTGCTGGCAGGCAAAGAGGGGCGAAAAGTGGCGGTTTTGGGCGATATGCTGGAGCTGGGCGCTTATGAAGAGCAGGGTCATCGGGACGTGGCGGCGGCTTGCGCCGAACTGGGCATCAACGTTGTGGTTGCCGTTGGGCGCCGCTCCAAGGTGCTTTATGATGCGCTGCCAAACTCCTGCGAAAAATATTATCTGAATAACGCCGCAGAAGCAGGGGAGCTTTTGATCACGCTTTTAAAGCCCGGCGATTGCGTATTGCTGAAGGCATCGAACAGTATGAACTTCGGAGAAATCGCAGCGGAGCTAAAGGAAAGGTTGGTTTAAAAAATGAATAATTGGATCATTTTTACAGCGGCTGCGGCGGGCTTTTTGCTGGCTTTATTATTAGCGCCCTGGATCTTGCCTTGGCTCCGGCGGTTAAAGGTTTCCCAGAGTATTCTGGAGATCGGCCCCTCCTGGCATAAGGAAACCAAGCAGGGCACGCCCACCATCGGCGGATTGATTTTTATCATTCCCACGTTGGCGGTAACGTTAATTTTGGGCATCGGCGAAATGCTGAAGGGCGACCTTCGGCTGCTGATCTCGCTGGTGTTCGTTATTCTTTGCGGTGCCATCGGCTTTTTGGATGATTATATCAAGGTGGTTAAAAAACGCAATCAGGGGCTAACGGTGATGCAGAAAACCCTGCCCTTGATGCTGATTATCGCTCTGTATCTGGGCGCATTGTATAGCGCAAATATTATTTCGGATACCTTTTTTATTCCCTTTATCAATGTGCGCCTGCATCTTTCCTATTTTTATTTTCTGGTGATGATTCCCTTTGTGTTTTTCTTTGTGAATTCCGTTAATCTCACCGATGGGCTGGATGGGCTGGTAACCAGCGTAACGCTGCCGTATCTCATCTCCTTTATCGTGGTGGGCTATTTCCTGAAGATGAATACCCCGAATACGGGGATCACGCTTTTTGCAGCGGCGCTCTTGGGCGGGCTTTTAGCCTTTTTGATCTATAATTTCCATCCCGCCAAAACCTTTATGGGGGATACCGGCTCGCTCTTTTTGGGGGCTTCCGTTGTGGCGTTGGCAATGGCATACGATCTGCCCTATTTCATTCTGATCGGCGGAATTCTCTATTTGATCGAGGGCGTTTCCGTTGTGTTGCAGGTGGGCTTTTATAAGCTCACGCACGGCAAGCGGATTTTCAAAATGACGCCGATCCACCATCATTTCGAGATGTGCGGCTGGAAGGAAGTGAAGATCGTTGCGGTGTTCACGGTGATCAGCGCCATCGGGTGCCTTTTGGCGCTTGGGGGAATGTTTTATTATCGCTATTTTAACGTTTGATCTTCTGTCGAGGAGAAAGGAGGCTTTATGGCTAAAAAAACCAGATGGTATCATAAATGCTTTGCCCAGAAGGGCGATGCCGGCAGTATCGACTTGGTTTTCCTGATCCTGGTATTTTGCCTCCTGACCTTCGGGTTGATTATGGTGGCTTCCGCCAGTTACGTCAGCGCCCTTCATAACGAAGGGGATAGCTTCTATTATATCAAGCGTCAGGTGTTTTTTGCGGCGTTAGGCGTGGCGGGGATGTTCTTCGTGACCCGCTTCAATTATAACTGGTTTCGCAGATGGATCCCCTGGCTATTGGTGCTCACGGTGATCCTTTTGGTTCTGGTTCTGATCCCCGGGATCGGGGTGAAGGCGGGCGGAGCCCGGCGTTGGCTGAATTTCGGCATTCAGTTTCAGCCCAGCGAAATTGCCAAGCTGGCGCTGATTATGACCCTGGCGTCTTATATGGCGGCCAACTACGAGGATATGAAAAAGCTGAAGGTCGGCATCCTGCCGACCGCCGGATTACTGCTGGTGATCTGCGGTCTGGTGGCGGTGGAAACGCATATTTCCTGCGCCATTTTGCTTTTCGGCATCGGGATCGTGATGATGTTTGTCGGCGGAGTGGATCTTCGCTGGTATCTGGGAATCGGCGGCACCGGCGTGGCGGCGATGGCGGGCTTTATTGCGTTTACGCCCTATGCCCGCACCCGGATCTATACCTGGCTTCATCCCTTTGAGGACGTAACCGGCGATAGCTTCCAAACCGTGCAATCCCTCTATGCCATCGGGAGCGGCGGGCTTTTAGGGCGGGGGCTCGGGAATTCTTATCAAAAGCATCTTTATATCCCCGAGCCGCAAAACGACTATATTTTCTCCATTGTCTGCGAGGAATTGGGCTTCATCGGGGCAATGATGGTGATCATTCTGTTTGTTCTGCTGATTTGGCGGGGCTTTGTGATCGCCTATCACGCACGGGATAAATTCGGCTCCTTCCTCGTGATCGGCATTATGAGCCAGGTGGCGATTCAGGTAATTTTAAATATCGGCGTGGTGACCAACGCCGTCCCCCCAACGGGGATCGCTCTGCCCTTCTTCAGCTACGGTGGAACGGCTCTGCTTCTGCTGCTTGCTGAAATGGGATTGGTGTTGGGCGTTTCACGCTATTCCAGATTGGATACGAAAGAATGAGAGTGATTTTAGCCGGCGGCGGAACAGCCGGCCATTGCAACCCCGCATTGGCGATCGCCGCTATGATTCAAAGTAAAAATCCCAAGGCGGAATGTCTTTTCGTCGGGAATCGGGGAAAGATCGAGGAAACGCTGGTAAAAAAAGCGGGCTATCCGTTTAAAGCCGTGCAGACCCAGGGGTTCCGCCGCAAATTAACATTGGAAAATGTTAAAACCGTAAAACTTTATTTTAAAGCACTTTCGGAATGTAAAAAAATCATCCGGGAATTTAAACCCGATCTGGTGATCGGAACCGGCGGCTACGTTTCCGGTCCGGTGGTGGCGGCGGCGCAGAGCCTGAGGATCCCCACCTGCATTCATGAGCAGAACGCCTATCCCGGCGTTACCAGTAAAATGCTGGCGAGAAAGGCGGAGATCGTTTTTATCAGCTTTCCTGGCTCGGAAAAATATTTCCCCGCCGCTAAAAAGCTGGTGCTTTCCGGCAATCCCCTGCGGGAGGAGGTGCTCTCCCTTTCCCGGGAGGAGGCACGCAGGCAGTTAAATCTGCCGGAGGATGCCTTTTACCTATTGTCGTTTGCCGGGAGCCTGGGCGCATTGCAGATCAACCGTGCCATGGTGGATTTTATCGCAAAAAACCGTCGGGAACAGGATTTTTATCAGGTTCACGCCACCGGTAAGCGGGGCTGGGAGTGGATGCCGAATGCCTTAAAGGAAAAGGGGTTTGATCCCGAGGAGGAAGGCACCATAACGGTGCGCCCCTATCTTTATGATATGCCCTTGCATTTAGCCGCCGCCGATGCGGTGATCAGCCGGGCAGGTGCCTTAACTCTGGGGGAGCTGACTGCCATGGGTAAACCGGCGGTTTTGATTCCCTCTCCCAATGTGACCCATAACCATCAGTATTATAATGCCCGCTCCCTTTCCGACCGTGGCGGAGCCATTTTACTGGAGGAAAAGGAGCTTTCAGCCGAAAGGCTTTATGAAATCATTCTGGATTTGAAAAAGAACCCGCAAAAACGGGCGGAATTAAGTGCCCACGCCCGGGAGCTGGCGTTGCCGGAGGCGGGCGAGGTGATCTATCGGGAAATTTTTGATCTGATTCATTAAGTGGGTGAAATGATGAACAGCGTAGAACGCTATTACGTGAAAAAGCAAAGACGGAAAAAACGGGCGAAGGTCGCTTTCTTCGGCCTGCTTTTTGTGCTGTTTATTTTAACGTTGACCATTCTTTCCATGACGGTGTTTTTTAATGCGGAAACCATTATCGTGGAGGGAAATTCCCGGTATTCCGCCGCCCAGATTCTGGAGGAGGGCGATTTGAAGGTGGGGCAGAATCTGTTCCGGCTGGATAAATTCAAGGTCATCGAACGAATGAAGAAATTGCCCTACGTGAAGGACGTAACGATCCGGCGGCAATTGCCCAGTAAATTGAAGATCACGGTGGTGGAAAATACGCCGGTGGTCTGGGCTTCCACCCCTTCCGGTGCCGCCTTATTGAATGAGTATTATCGGGTGCTGGAATATGTGGACTATACCCCGCCGGCGGAGCCCCCGGAAACGCCGCCTGAAGAGGCAGAAGAACCCGAAGCGACCGCAGAACCTGAAGAAGCAGAAGAATCCGAAGAATCGGAAAAACCCGAGGAATCGGGCGAGCCCGCAGAATCGGGAGAGCCCGAAGCCCCGGTAGAGGAGCCGGCGGCAGAATTGCCGGAGAAGCTGAAAAATCTGGCTCGTCTCACGCAGGTTGAGATCGGTGCCCCGGAGGTGGGCGCAACGGTGGTCTTCCCGGAGGAGGCGGACTATACCGGCTTTTTGGAGCGGCTTTATCAGGCGTTCGAAAAGAATCCGGAGCTCGATTGGAGCGAGGTTTCGGAGGTGCGGTTCAATGCCCGCTATGATATCAGCCTGGTCTATCATCAAACGGTCACGATCGAATTCGGCTCGCTGGATCAGGCGGATACCAAGGTGGAATTGGCGGCATATCTTCTGAAGGATAACGGGATGAGCCAAACGGCGGTTTTGGATGTTTCCGACGTGGAGAGGGTCTATTATCGGCCGCAAAAGTGATTTGGAAATAATTTCTTTCGAAATTTGATAAAAACCCTTGCAATTAGAGTTATTTAATATTAAAATAATACTATATAGAGAAATCAATCGGGAGGTAAAAAACGTTGGCAAGTTTTGAGTATACCGAAAGCGCAGATAGCGTTGTAAATATAAAAGTGATCGGCTGCGGCGGCGGCGGCTGCAACGCCGTGAACCGGATGATCAAGGCCGGGGTGATGGGCGTTGAATTTGTGGTGGTGAATACAGACCGCCCCGTTTTGGAGGCTTCCCCTGCCCAAACCAAGGTGCAGATCGGCGAAAAATTAACGAAAGGCAAGGGCGCCGGCAGCGATCCCGTTATCGGGGAAAACAGTGCGCAGGAGAGCCGTGAGGAAATCGAGGCAATGCTCCGGGGCGCCGATATGGTCTTTATTGCCGCCGGTATGGGCGGCGGCACCGGCACCGGCAGTGCGCCCGTTGTTGCCGAAATCGCAAAGGATATGGGCATCCTCACCGTTGCGATCGTAACCAAGCCCTTTGGGTTTGAAGGTCAGCGGAAAATGAAAACCGCCGAGGTGGGGATCGAAAAGCTGCGGGAGCACGTGGATAGCCTGATTGTGATCCCCAACGATAAATTGAAGGATGCCACCAATGAACGCATCACCCTTCTGAATGCATTCCAGATCGCCGATGACGTTTTGCGTCAGGGCGTGCAGAGCATTTCCGATCTGATTTTGATCACCGGCTTGGTCAACGTGGACTTTGCAGATGTGCATAAGATTATGAAAGATGCCGGCAATGCCCATATGGGCGTTGGGCGTGCCTCCGGAAAGGATAAGGCGGTTGCCGCCGCCACGATGGCGATCTCCAGCCCCCTCTTGGAAACCTCGATCGACGGTGCAACCGGCGTGATCTTCAATATCACGGCCTCTCCCGATATCGGTATGGATGAGGTTTATGAAGCCAGCCAGATGATCGAGCAGGCCGCCCATCCCGATGCCAACATCATCTGGGGTGCCGCTTTGAACAGCGATCTGGAGGATGAGATCATCGTAACGGTGATCGCAACCGGGTTCCCCTCTGCCGAGCGGAACCGCAAGGGCGTGGTGGCGGATGAGCCGATGCTCAACTTCCCCGGCATTGAAGCCGAAGGCAAAGACGATGATTCGGTGGATCTGAACTTTATGGATCTCTTTGCAAATCTGGGCGAATAATTTTTAAAAAAACAAGAGCCGCTCGTATCCGGGCGGCTCTCTTGATAGAAGGAGAATCAACGTGATCTGTCCCCGTTGCGGAACTGAACATTCGGCGCCGAACCATATCTGCCCTCGCTGCTTTTATGGGCGGCCGAAAGAAAAAAAGCATATGCCGAAATGGTTGATCTGGGCTCTCACGGCGTTGGTCGGATGCTTGATCATTGCCGGGTCGATCCATCTTTATTTTCAGAAATTCTATAATAATAACTGGATGCACGGTGCCTGGGAGGGCAAAAATCTTTCTCTTTCCTTCAACTGCGAGGATGATACCTTCATTTTGATGAACGGGGAGCTGGTGCTCTCCGGCGATTTCACCGCCACCCAGGATTCCTTCACCCTGACGGCGGAGGACGGCAACGTTTATATCTACCGCTATGAAAAGGTGAACGGTAAAAAAATGAAACTCATCTTCAATCAAGGCGAAGCGATCCAGAAGGTAACGGTGAAAAAACAGGTGGAGGAATCGGAAGAGGAGCCGGAAGAAGAATCGGAAGACGAATTACTTGAATAAAAAAATGCCCAACATTTTCAATGTT
>CAZIQE010000049.1:0-2517 GCA_964541385.1 uncultured Eubacteriales bacterium
TTTCGCAAATATCGGCGACAGCCGCGGGTATCATATTTCAAAGGGCAATATCACGCAGGTCACGAAAGATCATTCTGCCGTTCAGCAGCTGGTGGATAGCGGTCATCTTACTCTGCGCCAGGCGAAAAACCATCCCAATAAAAATATTATCACCCGAGCGATCGGGATTGAAGAGGAAGTAACCTTTGATTTCTTTCAGGTGGATGCTTCTCCGGGTGACATTATTATCTTGTGTTCGGATGGATTAAGCAATCTTGTTGATGAAAATGAAATTCAGTTTGAGGCTTTCGGCGGCGATTTTAACAGCCTGCCTCAAAGATTGATCGACCTTGCCAATAGCAGAGGCGGCAATGACAATATCACCGTTGTTGCCATTCAGATTTAAGGAGGATTATTCAGAGATGGAAAGATATATCGGGAAAGTGCTCAATGATCGCTATATGATCACCGAGGTGATCGGTGTCGGCGGAATGGCTTACGTTTATAAAGCCTTTGATAAGATTTGCAACCGTATCGTTGCAGTAAAAATTCTGAAGGATGAATTTATGTCGGATACGCAGTTCCGCCGTCGGTTCACCAATGAATCCAAAGCAATCACAATGCTTTCTCAGGGGAACATTGTGGACGTTTACGACGTGTCCTTGGAAGGAGATGCGCTCTATATCGTTATGGAATATATCGATGGCATCACTTTGAAAGAGTATATGGAAAAGAAGGGGAGACTATCCGGAACGGAGGCTCTTCATTTCATCAAACAGATTTTGAAGGCTCTGGCGCATGCACACGAAAGGGGAATCGTTCATCGTGATATTAAGCCGCATAATATTATGCTCTTGAAAGACGGTTCCATTAAGATCACGGATTTCGGCATCGCCCGCTTAACGAAGTTTGATACGCAAACGATCAGCGATATGACGATCGGCTCCGTTCATTATATCAGCCCCGAGCAAGCCAGCGGTGATCGAACCGACGCCCGAAGCGATCTTTACTCTGTTGGCATCATTCTTTATGAAATGCTGACAGCTAAATTGCCCTTTGAGGCAGATACCGCCGTTGCCGTTGCATTAAAGCAGGTTCAGGATCAACCGGAATTGCCCTCTGAAATTTGCGAGGATATTCCCCGTGGGCTTGAAGATATCACGCTGAAGGCGATGATGAAGGATCCTGCCATTCGCTATCAGTCCGCCGGAGCATTTTTAGCCGATATCAGTATGTTTGAGGAAGATCCGACAATTGTTTTCAATTATTCGGCTGAGCCCACAAGGGAAATTCCTGCGGTTTCCGAAGATAATTCTCCAACGATTATGGCGAAGGTTTCAAAAGAAGAGCCGATTGAAGAGAAGGAATCGGAAGAAGAGGAACCCGAAGAGGAAGAATCGGAGGAGGAAGAGGAAAATCAGTCGTCCTTCAAGAAAACATGGCTTCCTGTTTTGGCGGGGATCGGAACGGCATTTGTTCTGCTTTTGCTGGTTGGCTTGGGCATCATTTTCCAAAAAGAGCTTTTCGGTACCAACACGGTGGATTGCCCCAACGTTGTGGGCTTAACCTTGGAGCAGGCGAAAGCACAGCATAATTTCGAATTTGTTGTGGAATCCACCATATCCAGCGATACACACAAGGAAGGGGAGATCATTTCTCAAAAACCCGCCGCCAATACTCAGATCAAGAAAAAAAGCAAGATTACTCTGGTCATCTGCGGCACTTCCTCGCTTCCCTCCGGCGATGATAAACCTGGCAATAGCGGCGGGGATGCGGTGAATTACGTCCCCGACGTATTGAAAATGGGGAAAACAGCCGCCATTGATGAATTTGAGCGGCAGGGAATTGCTTATAAGATCGTTTCCAGACCCAGCAGCGATGTGGATCTTGGCTGCGTTATCACAACCTATCCCGGTGCCGGGCAGGAGGTATTCGAGGATACGATCGTAACGATTTATATCAGCAGCGGACCTTCCGAGGAGGAAAAGGAACCGGAAGAGGTTAAGACCATCAAAATGCCGGATCTTTCCAATCTGACTTTAGACGCTGCTAAAACAACTCTATTGAATAATAAATTGGCGATCGGCTCCGTGACCGAAGAAAACAGCGATAAGGTTGAAGCCGGAAAAGTGATCCGCCAGAGCGTTTTGGAGGATCAGGCGGTGGAGGAAGGAACCAGCGTTGATCTGGTGATCAGTCTCGGGCCGAAGGTGGATGAACCGTCGGATGAAAATCCGGATGGCAGCGAGGGAACGCCGGGTAATAATCCCGATGGTGACGGCAGCGGAGAAGTGAATGCCCCTGTGCGGACAGATTATCCTTTTACCGTTGATCTTGAAAAGTACAAAGATCCCAATAATCCCGATAAACAGGTGACGGTTGTTGCTATAGCGGCGGATGGTACTTCACATACGGAGATCGTTAAGCCTTTTGAAAAGCCGCAGTTGTCGATCACTCTTCCGCAACAAGTAGTAGATTCAGTAATTAACGTTACGGTTGACGGTGTTCAAGACAGTTCATATACAGTTAAAAAATCCT
>CAZIQE010000050.1:0-7283 GCA_964541385.1 uncultured Eubacteriales bacterium
AGATCGCTCCACGGAGTTCCTTAATGGCCTCCACGGGATCGATCCCCTGCCAGAAAAGATGGCTGGGATCGAAGTTGGCACCGATGATATCGCCAACGGCTTCCCGCAGCTTCAAAAGCGTTTTGGGGTTATAGACCACGAAACCGGGATGCATTTCAAACGCAATTTTCCGAATGCCGTGGGATTTTGCAAATTCCGCCATCTCTTTCCAGTATCGGATCACGATTTCCCATTGGTATTCCAGAATCTTGCCGAAATCGTTCGGCCAAGCGCAGGTGACCCAGTTGGGGTATCTGGAGCCTTCGCTATCGCCGGGGCAGCCGGAAAAGCCAACGATGGTATCCACGCCCATCGCCTCGGCAAAGAGGATGGCGCCTTTGAATTCATCGTGATACATTTTGGCGGTTTCTTTATTAGGGTGAACGGGGTTCCCGTGGCAGGATACGGCGGCGGCCTCCAAGCCGTATTTCGCCATAATATCCTTCATCTCCCGAATTTTTTCGGGGTGATCCATAATGGTATTGGGATCGGTATGATGCTTGCCGGTGGTGCCGCCGCAGGCAAGCTCCAAGGTCTGCACGCCCAGCCCGCTTAAATATTTGCAGGTTTCCTCAAAGGAACGATCCCGGAACAATGCCGTAAATACGCCCAATTTCATTGGTTCAATTCTCCTTATTTATTAAAATAATAGGGTTCGCCGGTCTTGGCGGAAATATAAATGCCTTCCAGAATCCGAGAAACCACGTAGGCCTGCTCGGGGGTGACGCAGGGGGTGGTGCCGTTTTCCAGAGCATCATAGAACTGGCGGGCTTCCACCTCGGCGGGCTTTTCTTTTTTGCCGTCGTAGAACGCCACGCCCTTGCCATCCAATTGAGGCTCGATGGTGATCTGCTTGCCGTGGCGAACGGTGTTCAGCTTCAAGCCGCCCCGCATATCGGCACCGCCTTCGGTTCCGCAAACGGCGAAGGAGGCTTCCACGCTTTCGTGGGTATTCAGAGCCCAAGAGGATTCCAGCACGATGGTGGCACCGTCTTCCATTACGATAAAGCCGAAGGCACTATCCTCCACGTTGAATTTATCGGGATCCCAATCGCCCCAGGCGTTGCCGGTGTTGGTTTGCTTATTCAGCTTATGATAGGTGGTGCCCACGCAATATTTGGGCTTATAGTTATTCATCGTCCAGAGGGTTAAATCCAGAGAATGGGTGCCGATATCGATCAGAGGACCGCCGCCCTGCTCATATTCGTTCAGGAACACGCCCCAGGTGGGAACAGCCCGGCGGCGGATCGCATAGGCTCTGGCATAGTAAATATCCCCGAAGAAGCCGGCTTCCGCCTCGTCCTTAACATAGCGGCTATCGGCACGGTAGCGGCTTTGATAACCGATGGAGAGGGTGCGGCCGGTTTCCTTAGCGGTATCCACCATCACCTTGGCCTCGGCGGCATTGATCGCCATCGGCTTTTCGCAGAGAACATCCTTGCCCGCCTTCATTGCGGCGCAGCTGATTTCGCTATGACTGCGGTTGGGGGTGCAAACGTGAACCACGTCCAGCTCCTTGCATGCCACCAATTCTTTATAATCGGCGGTTACCCCGGCACCTTCTGCACCGTATGCCTCGGCGGCCTTTTCGGCACGCTCAATGATAATATCGCAGAAATAAACCAATTCTACCCGCCCGGCTTCGACCAATTTTTTCAAAGCGGGAAGATGCTTGCCGTTGGCGATTCCTCCGCAGCCGACAATGCCGACCTTAAATACTTTACTCATTGATTTTTACCTCCGAAAATCATAGTCACCTTCAGTATAAAAGAAAAGCCCTGAATTATCAAGGCTTTTTTATAAATTCACGGTCGATTTCCACCACCGTGAAATAGTCCGGCTGGATTTCCCGCAATGCGGCATCGATCCGGCTCAGAATTTCTTCATCCTTCATCGGGAATCCGAAGGGAACCACAACGTCGAAAAGAATATTCGTATGCGTGGTGCCCCGCACGACCCGAAGATCGTGGAATTTCAGATCCTCGCTGATCTCCTGCAGGATCCTTTGCACTTCATCATGCAGATGCACCAGCTCGGGATCGTTCGTGATCACCGGATCCAGATGGATCGTCAGGTGGATGCCGAGCTCCTTCCGCAGCTCCCGCTCGATATTATCGATGATATCGTGACTTATCAAAACGTCCTGCTCCGCCGGAACCTCTGCGTGAGCAGAAGCGAACATCCTGCCGGGACCATAGTTATGCACCGCCAGATCGTGAACACCGATCACGCCGTCGTAGCGCATCATCCCGGCTTCGATCCGCGCCGCCAGCTCGGGATCGGCTCCCTCGCCCAGCAGCGGCTGCAGGGTTTCCTTCACCAATACTGCACCGGAATACATAATAAAGATTGCCACCAGGCTCCCCATCAGACCATCGGTATTATAGCCGATCAGCCGGGTGATGCCGATGGAAATCAGCACCGCACCGGTGGAAAGCACGTCGTTGATGCTATCCCGGAAATTGGCGATCAGCGTTTCGCTTTTGATCATTTTGCCCAGCTTCCGGTAGAAAAGACCCTGCCAGAGCTTGATGCCGATGGAAAGCACCAATGTGGCATAGACCAGCCAGGTATAATGCGCTTCCTCCGGACGGAAAATCTTCGGAAACGATTCCCGCACCAGCGAAAAGCCCACCAGGATCATCATAATGGCGATAAAAAGGGTGGTGATATATTCCATCCGCCCGTGGCCATAGGGATGATCTGCATCCGCCTTCTGCGCCGAAAGGCGAAAGCCGATCAGCGTGAGAACAGAGGAAACACCGTCGGAAAGATTATTGATCCCATCTGCCACAATGGCAATGGCGCCGAAAATCACGCCGATCAGCATCTTCCCCACCGCCAACATCAGGTTGCTTAAAATTCCAACGATCCCTGCCGCCATTCCGTAGCGGGCACGCACTTCGGGATCATTGGTATTCGGATCCTCATGGATCCATAATCGTTGAATGAATTGAATCATCAATTTACCTCCGAAAATCAGCCGCACGAAAAGTGCGGCTGAAAGGCTGTTATTCAAAGCTGATATCCGGCAGAGTGATTCCCGAAGAGGGATTGGAGGGCTCCGTTGCCGGAGGCTCGGGATTCAGCATTTTATAGCAGCGATAGAAGAGAACGGCAGCCTCTGCACGGCTCGCCGTATTCTTCGGGTTGAAATTCCCTTTTTCATCCCCTTTAAGCAAGCCGTTTGCGCTGCATTTCGCCACCCATTCCGCCGCCCAGCCTGCAATGGACGCCTGATCGGCAAAGGTCTTTGCCCCATCGGTCTTCAATTTTCTTCCGTACACTTTTTCCACAGCACCCGCCAGCATTTTAGCCATTTCCTGCCGGGTAATGCGTTTATTGGGAGAAAAGGTGGTGGGCGAGCTGCCTTCGGTTACGCCCGCCGCATACGCCCAGCCCACTTCCTCAAAGAACCATTGGCCGGGCTTCACGTCGGTTAAAGAGCTCGGGGCTTGATAAGCGGAAAAATCCGCTTTACATAACCGACCCAACGCCGTTACGAATTCCGAGCGGGTGATCTGCCCCTTCGGATTGAATGTTGTGGGGGAGGTGCCTTGGAAAAGCCCTGCCTGAACGGCGCCTACCACGTCGTTATAATACCAGGTCTTTTCCAGATCCGTATAAGCCGAAGCATCAACCTTATTCGCAGAAGCCGCCATCGGGAAGCCGAAGAGCATCAGCACCGCCATCAGAGCGGCGATCGGTTTTAATAAAGACTTTTTCATATGATTCACTCCAGTTGCGTGCCACCTTATGATGACAACTTATTTCGCCGGCGAAGGCTCGCCGGGCATATTGCCATAGACCGGGATAATAAACTCGGCTTTGGCGTTGGGATCAGAATAGGCTCGTTTCAGGATACTTGCTTCCTTCAAGGGAGCCTGCGCATCGGTCATATAACTCTTATTCTGCAAGCCGGCATAGCGGAAGAAATAAGGGGTTACAGCACCCTGATCCAGATATTGATCCTTGATCCAGTTTGCCCCCTCCACAATGGAGCGGTAAACGGAATTCCAATTGCGGGATTTGGCGTAGCTGGCACCCAATCGGTTGGGATCATTATCATAGGCACCGATGCCGAAGAAATTATAATATCCTTCATAGTTCGGAACCTTTCCCCGGGCGAGCTGCGAGCCGCCGTAGCCGGATTCCAGAGCGGCACGGCAGGCGATATAAACCGGGTTCATCCAAATAGAATTGGCAGCCGTTAAAAAACAGAACACCGCATCGGCTTTGGAAAGATATTTTTCGTTCGCCCAGATGGCGGCAACCCCCGCATCGCTCCAAAGCGTGGGGTCATAAGTATCAATATCCAGCATGGCAAAGATCTTATCCTCTGCCAGATAGTTCAGAGGATCAATATATTGCGCTTTCTCCGCACCGTATTTTTTCAGAGCGGCATCGTAGGTCATCTCCACGTCCGCAAACCGGAAGGTCCAGTTGGGATGGGCGGCCTGCAAGGTCTCCACAGCCGTTTTATAGCGTTCCGGCATCTCCACCAGATTCCAGGAAACCTCCAGATAGTCCTTATGGATATAGCCCACCGTTTCTTTGTTGCGAAGCTGAACCTTGCACCAATCCCCTTCGGTTCCCAGATAATAGACCCGGGTATTATTACTGACCGTTCTCAGAACGGCACCGTTCTGAGAAGCGGCGGCACGCAGATTGACCGTTCCGCCGGAGGTGCGCACCCAGCCATAGGAATAAGGAATTCCATCGGGATCGGTCAACGCCACAAGATAGCTTCGAACGGATTTGTCCGGCATCGTTGCCCGGATCGTTACCTTTGCTCTGCCGTTCCCCAGCTTCAGGGGCGTTCCCAATACGTAGGGCGTTTCATTATAGGGTAAATAAGAACAATATTGCTCCACCGAAACCGAAACGTCGGTAAATCCGGTATAGCCCGTGATACTGCAGGCATCAAAATCTGCCGGGTGGCAAAGGTAATAATCCTCATTCACGTTAAAGGGCAGATCAAACCCGCTGACCGAAAGGCTATAAGCGGCAGGATCGGCTACCGGAGTATCGGGAGTGACAGGGTTTGCGGGGTTCAGCATTTCATAGCAACGGAAGAAGAGAACAGCCGCTTCTGCACGGCTCGCCGTATTCTTCGGGTTGAAATTCCCTTTTTCATCCCCTTTAAGCAATTCGTTTGCGCTGCATTTTGCCACCCATTCCGCCGCCCAGCCTGCAATGGACGCCTGATCGGCAAAGGTCTTTGCCCCATCGGTCTTCAATTTTTTTCCGTACACTTTTTCCACAGCACCCGCCAGCATTTTAGCCATTTCCTGCCGGGTAATGCGTTTATTGGGAGAAAAGGTGGTGGGCGAGCTGCCGTTGGTTACGTCCGCCGCATACGCCCAGCCTACTTCCTCAAAGAACCATTGACCGGGCTTCACGTCGGTTAAAAAGATCGGTGCCTGATAAAGAGAAAAATCCGCCTTGCATAACCGACCCAACGCCGTTACGAATTCCGAGCGGGTGATCTGCCCCTTCGGATTGAACGTTGTGGGGGAGGTGCCTTGGAAAAGCCCTGCCTGAACGGCACTCACCACGTCGTTATAATACCAGGTCTTTTCCAGATCCGTATAAGCCGAAGCGTCAACCCCATCCGCAGAAGCCGCCAACGGGAAGCCGAAGAGCATCAGCACCGCCATCAGAGCGGCGATCGGTTTTAATAAAAACTTTTTCATCTTATTCAGCCCAGTTATGTGCAACTTCCTGCACGTCATCGTCGTCCTCCAACGCATCCAGCAGCAGCTGCATCTTAAAAAGCTCTTTTTCATCGGTGAGGGTCACCTCGTTATCGGCGATCCGGGTCACCTCCGCCGTGATGAAGGAGTAGCCGGCGTTTTCCAAAGCCACACGCACGTCGGAAAACGCTTCGGGCGAGGTGGTGATCTCGAAGGCATCCCCTTCGGCGTTGAAATCGTCGGCACCGCTATCAAGAGCTACCATCATCAGTTCATCTTCATCCACGTCTTCTTTATCGATCACCAGAAGCCCGCACCTTTTAAACTGCCAGAGCACGCTGTTCGTGGCGCCCAGGTTGCCGCCGAATTTATCAAAATAATGGCGCACGTTTGCGGCGGTTCTGTTGCGGTTATCGGTGAGGCAATCCACCACCACGGCAACGCCGCCGGGGCCGTAGCCCTCATAGATCAGAGAATCATAGTTATCGGCATCTCCGGCACCGCCTGCCTTTTTAATGGCACGCTCGATATTATCGTTCGGAACGTTGGCGGCCTTCGCCTTGGCGATCACGTCCGCCAGGCGGGAGTTCGCTTCGGGGTTCGGTCCCCCTTCTTTCACGATTACCATAATTTCACGTGCCATCTTGGTGAAGATTTTAGCTCGCTGGGCATCGGTTTTGCCCTTCTTATTTTGAATATTATGCCATTTGCTATGTCCGGACATAAGTTTCGCTCCTTTTTTACACTTTTTTACAGGTTAACAGTATAACATATACGGCGGATAATTTCAACCCCTTTGCCAACTTGAATTTTCCGGTAAATAATGCTAAAATAGAAGTAATCACAAAAGGAGTTTTCTGTTTCTATGAAAAATTTTTCCGTAAAAAGGCTGATCGCACCCACGGTTTTGGTCTTTTTGGCAGCCTTCATCGGCTTGCGCACCGCCAACGGCGCCATCCATCCGGCAGATCCGATCATTCTCTTGATTTCGGTTTGGATGCCCACGCCCTATGCGCTGATCTCCGTTGGGCTGGGGAGCCTGCTCGCTGATCTCGTGAAGGGCTTTTATCTCTTGAGCCCCGCCACTCTGATCATCAAATTACTGATGGTTTTGGCGGCGAAACAACTGATAAAAACCAAACCCGCCGAAAAATATCCGGAGATCCTCACCGCCCCCGCCCTTTTGATCCCGGTGCCGGGTTATTATCTGGCAAAGGTACTTGAGCTCTTGATTCAACATCAGGGGGTTCGGGCTTTTTCGTTAGGCTTAATGACCTTGAAAAAAGACCTGGTGCAGGCGGGAGCCGGTATTTTGATTTATTTTGTTCTCTATCATCTGGTTGCGAGTTTTAAAGCGGCTCGAAAATCGTTGAAAAAACAGCAAGAGGAGGAGCATCGGGAATGAAAGAATTACGTTATGCCATCGTTGGCTTCGGCGGCGTTGCCAGGCATCACGCCATTGCTTCCTATCAAGCCGCTTTGCAGTTCGGCGATGAGGTTTGCCCCCGGTTGGTGGGGATTATGAACCGCACGCCGCAGGAATCCCCC
>CAZIQE010000051.1:0-2411 GCA_964541385.1 uncultured Eubacteriales bacterium
GAAATGCGACCTTACGGTCGCATTTTTTGATGTATATATTCTGTAAAATGTTTCAAAATACAAGGTGAGGAGAGTTGAACACAATATGCCTAAAGCGTGCTCTTTCGGCGTATTTTCACTTTTTCAAAGTTGCCGGGCGCCAGCCCGCCTGCCTTTTCAAAAGCAAAAACCCATCCGAAATACCTACGCATAAGGTGCGTAGCAGTTTAAAACGAGGAGGTTTTCGTTAAAGCAAGGGCAAAAACACGAAAGCATACTGTCGTATGGTTTCGATTTTTAACGACGCTTTAGCGGAAAGATGCCGTTTTAAACCATATTGGGTTCGACTTTCCTCACCTTAAAAATCCACTCCATTCTTTCTTTTTCCTTCTTGCCCCAACAAAACTTCGTTTTGCCGGGGAGCCCCTATTACACAGCTTCGGGTCATTTTGACGAAATCGGCACTCTTTTTTGTTCGTCGTGTGACATCAAAAAAGGCACCGCCCTTTATTTCAGAAATTTTTCAGAAATATTTCTGAAAAGCCCAAAAGTGCAAGAAAAAGTCCGAAAATCCCTTCAGAAATGGTGCAGAAATATTTCTGAAATGACCTAAAAGTACAAATGATTGCAGAAAAATAATTTCAGAAATTTTTCAGAAATTTTTCTGAAATTTCTCAAAGGGCAAAAAAGGGGGATTTTTCATTTTAATCGTCTTTATAACCATAAAAAATGCAGGGATCGGCGGTTTGCGGGGTGCGTTCAGAGTTGCCCCGGATTATTAAATATAAATTATATAATATAAATTATAATCAAATTACGGAATCACGCATCCAAAGCATTGACAGATTCATCTTTTTGTTTTATAATATTGAATGAATCATAATCGAATTGTGCACGCTGAAACGACATTTGTTCTTTGATCTTATCTTTTTTTAAGGAATGAAGCATATTCCGTTATGAAAATTATCTTTTGGGAGAGTGAGCGTTTTGGATTCCAAATTGGCATTCTATATCGTTAAGCGGATCATTTTAGCCGCTTTCACGGTATTTCTTGTCATTACCATCACCTTTTTCGCAATGAAAGCCATTCCCGGCGGTCCGTTTCTGAGCGAAAAGTCCCCCAGCCCGGCGGTAACCGCCCAATTGGAGGCAAAATACGGCTTGGACAAGCCGATTTTGGAGCAATATACCACCTATTTGGGAGACGTATTACATTTTGACTTCGGCCCCTCCATCAAAAACCGGGGCAGAACCGTTACCGATCTGATGATGGAAGGCTTTGCCACCAGCGGAAAGCTGGGGATCATCGCCGCCGTATTGGCGATCTTCTTCGGATTGGTGCTGGGCTCCTTGGCATCGGTATTCCACGATAAATTTATCGATAAGTTTATTATGGTGATTTCCACCGCCTGCGTGGCAACGCCCTCGTTCGTTGTGGGAACCCTGCTGCTGTTGGCGCTATGTATCTGGATCCCGATCTTTCCCTCCAACGGATCCGAGTCCGGTGGGTTGATCCTGCCGATCGTTGCGTTGAGCCTTTCCCCGATGTCTTATATCACCCGGCTGACCCGATCCAGTATGCTGGACGTGCTGGGTCAGGACTACATCCGCACCGCGCGTGCCAAGGGCGTTTCGCCTGCCAAGGTTCTCTTTAAGCACTCCTTAAAGAACGCCGTAACCCCCGTGATTACATACGTGGGGCCGATGGTTGCCTATATTCTCACCGGCAGCCTGGTCGTGGAGCAGATCTTTGCTGTGCCCGGCATCGGCAAATACTTCTTCTCCAGCATCATCAACCGGGATTATCCCATGATTATGGGCACCACCATCTTTTTGGCAACCATTATGGTTATTATGACCCTGCTTTCGGATATCTGCTATAAGATCTTCGATCCCCGGGTAGACTTTAGTTAAGGAGGTCTTAAGGTGAAAGATATCAACGAGTATCCCAAGAAAAATCCTTTAAGCCTTCAATTGGATCTGAGGAGCTTCGAGAGGGCAACCGATGAAGAGAAGGCTCTGCAGACCCGTATGCGGGAAAGCACCACCTTCTGGAGAGACGGGATGCGCCGGTTCTCCAAAAATAAGGTGGCAATGACCTGCCTCATCATTGTGGCGGTGATCGTATTTATCGCCATCTTTGTTCCGGTTATTTATCCCTATAGCTATGATGAGATGCTCGGCGTGAGCCAGGGCGCCACCGATGCATCCTATAATAACCTGAAGCCCTTTGAGTTCGGGAAAACCGAGCAGGAGCGGATGGCAAACGGCGAAAAGATCTTTCCCCATATCTTCGGCACCGATGCCCACGGACGTGATTACGCCATCCGTGTGATCTACGGCGCCCGGATCTCCTTGGCGGTTGGCTTCTTTGCCAGCATCATCGTGTTGATCATCGGCGCCATCTACGGGTCCGTTTCCGGCTATTACGG
>CAZIQE010000052.1:0-3066 GCA_964541385.1 uncultured Eubacteriales bacterium
GATGATCTTCTTGGCGTTTTCATCGTCGACCGGCTTCTTTTCCACCTCCGGCTCCAAAACGATCGGAGCGGGGGCGGGCTTCTTTTCCGCCTTCGGTGCCTCTTTTTTGGAAGGCTTCACGTTTTTCTTGGAAAGCTTTTCCGGCTCCCAGATGGGCGCAGCCGGGGCTTTCTTTTCTTCCTTCACGGGGGCGGCGGGCGCTTCTTCCTCCTCGCACTCCACCTCTACCTTGATCTTAGCGGGCGTTGCGCCGATTCCGAACAATCCCCTCGTTGGCGTTTCCTCCACGGTATACGCCAAAAGGTCCTTATCCTCGCCCAGCGCTTCTGCGGCCTTCTCAACAGCCGCTTCAATGGTTTTTCCTTCAAAATATAATTCTTTCGTTGCCATATTAGCCTCTCTTATTTCTTCCTGGAAGCGGCGATGGCGGCCGCTTTCTTTGCGGCGGCGGCATTGCGCTTTTCTCTTTTTTTGGTTTTTTCCTTCTCCATTTTTTCTTCTACTTCCGCCAGCACCTTTTTGGGATCATAGATCTTATTCAAAACGAAAAGCTGAGCGATTCCCAAAACGTTGCCGATGATCCAGTAAAGACCGAGAGCGCAGTTCAGGGTATAGCAGAAGTAAACCGACATAATCGGCATCAGATACATCATCATCTTATTGGAGCCTGCGCCGGAAGCATCCTGCGCTTGCTGCATGGGGCTGAATTTCTGGCTCAGCCAGGAGAGCAGAAAGCTCGTGACGCCCGAAAGGATGGGGATCAGGAGCATCCAGCTCCAGAACTGCGTGCTGGGCGTGCCGGACAAGGGGATAAAGCCGAACAGCTTATCGCCGGAGATGTTAAAAACATCGCTCATCTTATCATAGATCTGCAGCTCATAGTTGCTGATCGCCGTGACCTTCATTTCGCCGGCGGCGATCTTTTCAAATACCGCCGCGATCTTTTCGGGGAATTTATCGATCCCGAACGCCTGCACCTTATCAAAAATACTCTGGGCGGTGTTCACGGTGAAAAGCTCACCGAAATGCACATAGGTGATGGGATGGCGCACGATGGAATAGATCAGAAAGATCAGCGGCAGCTGCACCAGCATCGGCAGGCAGCTGCTCATGGGGTTATAGCCTTCCCGCTGATACAGCTTCTGCAGCTCCATACTGTAGCGTTCCTTATTACTGCCGTATTTTTGCGCCAGAGCATCCTGATAAGGCTTCAGCCGCACCATCTTCATCGAGCTTTTCTGCTGCTTTACGGCAAACGGGAAGATGATGATCTTGGTGATCAGAGCGTAAAGGATCATTGCCAATGCGTAGTTATTCACCAGATTCATACAAAACTGCATCAGCCACGCAAAGGGAACGATCAGATAACTCCAAAAGCTCATAAATTTTTTCTCCTTTTAAACAAATGATCGGGAACGGGATCAACGCCCCCCTTGGACCAGGGGTTGCAGCGTAAAACACGCCATAGAGCCAACACTCCGCCAACCAATATGCCGTAGCGCAAGATCGCCGTTAAGGCGTATGCGGAGCAGGTGGGATAATATTTACATCGGGCGGGCAGATGCGGAGAGAGAAACCTTTGATAAAGCCGGATGGGGAACACCCAAATTTCCCGCAGCTTGTTCAGTTTGCTCACGCTGAAAAAACATCCTTCAAAACGGTTTCGATCTCGGTACTTTTGGCGTTCAGCGAGGCGGTGCGGGCAACGATGATAAAATCGCACCCTTCCGGCAAACGGTGGAGCTGCCGGCGCACGCCCTCTCTGATGATGCGGCGCACCCGGTTTCGCTGGGGCGAATTGCCCAGCTTCTTACTCACCGTTATCCCTAACCGTTTTTTCCCCGGTTTATTTTTCCGCCAATAGATCACCATCCATTTGGTGACCGCCGATTTTCCCTGATAATAGGCTCTTTTAAAATTTACGTTTTCTTTTACGCTTTCGATCTTCATTCATTCTTATCCGATCTGAAAAAGATTGAAAAAGGCCGCAAATTCAAGAATGCGGCCCATCTATTAGTGAGATAATCTTTTTCTTCCTTTTGCCCTTCTTCTGGCCAAAACCTTTTGTCCGTTGGCAGTCAGCATTCTTTTTCTGAAGCCGTGAACTTTACTTCTCTGGCGTTTTTTCGGTTGATATGTGCGAACCATTTTCTATCCTCCTTCTGTATATATCGGGACTATACGTCTTCATTTTTGAGCAAAAATCATTATAACCGACAGAACCCGGTTTGTCAACTTAAATTTATTAAAATTCCAAAGAATTGCGGATAAATTCGTTCAATTCTTCGATTTTGACCCGTTTTTGTTCCATGGAATCCCTGAACCGGATCGTTACGCAGCCATCCTCTTCACTCTCGAAATCATAGCAGATGGAGAAGGGCGTTCCGATCTCGTCCTGGCGGCGATACCGCTTGCCGATGGAGCCGGCATCATCGAATTCCACGTTGAATTCCTTGCAGAGAGGCGCATAAACCTTTTCCATTGCCTGCTGACTTAATTTCTTGGAAAGGGGCAGAATGGCGGCCTTCACGGGCGCAAGAGCGGGATGCAATCTCAATACCACCCGCACGTCGTTCTTTTCCGCATCCAGCACCTCTTCGTCGTAAGCATCGCAGAGGAATGCCAGCAATACCCGGTCGGCGCCCAGGGAGGGCTCCACCACGTAGGGGATATAATGCTCGTTGGTCTCCGGATCGAAATATTCCAGCGATTTGCCGCTTTCCTCCTGATGGCGGCCGAGATCATAGTTGGTGCGGTCGGCAATGCCCCAGAGCTCGCCCCAGCCGAAGGGGAACAGAAACTCGATATCGGTGGTTGCCTTGGAATAGAAGGAGAGCTCCTCCTTGGAATGATCTCTCAATCGCATATTTTCTTCCTTCATTCCCAAAGCGACGAGGAAGTTTTTGCAATAATCCTTCCAATAATAAAACCAATCCAGATCGGTATCGGGCTTGCAGAAGAATTCACATTCCATCTGCTCGAATTCCCGGGTGCGGAAGACGAAGTTGCCCGGCGTGATCTCGTTGCGGAAGCTCTTCCCGATCTGGCAGACGCCGAAGGGCAGCT
>CAZIQE010000053.1:0-3691 GCA_964541385.1 uncultured Eubacteriales bacterium
CTGAAGCATCGGCGGGAAGGATTTCGGCTGGAGGATGCGATGCTCCCGCCGACCTTTGTGCCGGAGGCCGCCCATCTGGATGTGCTTTTCAAGGATATGCAGAAGGAGCATAACCATATCGTTGTGGTTGTGAACGAATACGGCGAAACCGCCGGTATCGTAACGATGGAGGATATTCTGGAAGAGATCGTTGGCGAGATCTGGGATGAATGCGATGAACCCGTTGAAGATTTCACCAAGATCGGGGAAGACACCTATAAGGTGCTTTGCTCCGCCAATATTGAGGATTTTCTGGACTTTTTCGAGCAGGAGCCGGAGGAAGAAACCGAGGCGACCACGGTAAACGGCTGGCTGAGCGAGCTGATCGGCAGCATTCCCGAAGAGGGTCAGAGGGTGGAATATGAAAATCTGGAAATTCTGGTCACCAAGGCCGATGATCTGATGGCGCACGAAATCAAAGTGACCGTTCACGAAAAGAGCACCGAAGACGAGGACGAAGACTAAATAAAAACGCCGACAAAGGGTAACCCATTGTCGGCGTTTTTCTTATGGTATTTTTATATACTTAAGCCCTCAAAAAAAGCATTAAAATCGCAGTTATAGATTTTGGTCAGCGCAACTAATATACTGGCTTTGATATTGAGTTGACCGGCTTCATATTTGGCGTAGGTGGAACGGCTGATATCACAGCCCAACCGCTGCAATTCAGCGCATAGGCTTTCTTGCGAAAGACCGGCGTTGCTCCTTAAACGACCCAAATTATCTCCCATATTTAAATCACGGCGCACTTTTTGCTCCATTTTTCATACTCCTTTCGGAAAATTTCCAATGAAAGTTTTTGGAGGATTTTCAAGGTGGCTTTTTTCAAAAAGGCACCTTGAATGGGGTTTGGGGCAAAGCCCCAAAAAAGCCTGCGAAGGAAAACCCTCCGCAGGCTTTTTAAATTAGTTGTTTTCGGCGTTTTTCTGTGCCTTTTCCATATCCAGCAAAGCGTCCTTGCGGGAAAGGTTATAGCGACCCTTGGAATCGATCTCCATAAATTTAACCCAGATCTCGTCGCCTTCGCTGAGCAGGTCTTCCACCTTTTCAACCCGCTTGGTATCCAGCTTTGAGATATGAACCAAACCTTCCTTGCCGGGCGCAAATTCAACGAATGCGCCGAACTCCATCAGCTTCACAACTTTAGCCCGGTAGATCTGACCCACTTCGGGCTCGAACACGATGCCCTTGATGATCTCCAACGCCTTATTGGAGGAAGCGGGGTTATCGGCGGCAATGAACACGGAGCCGTCGTCTTCAATATCGATCTTCGCCCCGGTATCGGCAACGATCTTCTGGATCACCTTACCGCCGGACCCGATCACCTCACGGATCTTATCGGGATGGATCTTCATGGTGATGATCTTGGGTGCCCAATCCTTCACATCGGCTCTGGGAGCGGCGATGGCGGGAGCGATCACGTTATCCAGAATATGGTAGCGGGCATTCCGGGTCTTCTCCAAAGCTTCCTTGATGATCGCCTCGGTCAGACCGTCTACCTTAATATCCATCTGAATGGCGGTGATGCCCTTTTTGGTGCCTGCCACCTTAAAGTCCATCTCGCCGAAGAAGTCTTCAATGCCCTGGATATCCACCATGGTAACGAAGGTATCGTCGGGTCGGGTGATCAAGCCGCAGGAAATACCGGCAACGGGCGCAGAGATGGGCACGCCGGCATCCATCAGAGCCAGCGTAGAGCCGCAGATGGCACCCTGCGAGGTGGAGCCGTTGGAGGTCAATACGTCAGACACCAAACGAATGGTGTAGGGGAATACATCCTTACCGGGGATCACAGGCTCCAGAGCCCGTTCTGCCAATGCGCCGTGACCGATCTCCCGGCGACCGGGACTGCGGGAAGGCTTGGCTTCGCCAACGGTGAAGCCGGGCATATTATAATGATGGATATAGCGTTTGGATTCCACGTTATCCAAGCCGTCCAGCAACTGTTCCTCGCTGATCATCCCCAAGGTACAAACCGTCAGCACCTGGGTCTTGCCCCGGGCAAAGAGCCCGCAGCCGTGAACCTTGGGCAAAAGATCCACCTCCGCCCAGAGCGGACGCATATCGTTCAAGCCCCGGTCGTCCACACGCTTGCCCTCTTCGCTGATCCAGTTGCGCACGATATATTTTTGCAGCTTATAGAGGCAATCGTCGATCAGGCGGGCATCCTCACCCAATTCCTCATCGAAATGAGCGTGCACCTTGGTATAAAGTTCCTTGATATTCTGATCCCGGGTGACCTTATCGGCGGTATGCAGAGCGGTTTTGGTATCCTCCTCTGCAAAGACCTTGATCTTCTCGAAAAGCTCTGCGGGCACCTCATAGGAATCGAAGGTGAATTTCTCACGACCGATCTCGGCAACGATGGTATTGATGAATGCAATGATCTCGGCGTTGGCGTTATGACCTGCCATAATCGCCTCCAGCATTTTGGCTTCGGGCACTTCCTTTGCGCCTGCCTCGATCATCGTGACCTTTTTGGCGGTGGAAGCAACGGTAACAGCCATTTCGGAGCGTTCACGCTGTTCGGCGGTGGGGTTCATAACGATCTCGCCGTCTACCAAGCCAACGGAAACGCCGCTGATAGGTCCGGCGAAGGGGATATCGGAGATGGAAAGGGCAATGGATGCGCCGATCATCCCCACGATCTCGGGGATGCAATCGTTATCCACAGCCAGAATGGTCAGGTTCACGTTCACATCGTTGCGCATATCCTTGGGGAACAGGGGGCGGATGGAACGGTCGATCACCCGGGAGCTGAGGATGGCCTTTTCGGAGGGGCGTCCTTCCCGCTTCAGAAATCCGCCGGGGATCTTGCCGGCGGCATACATTCTTTCTTCAAAGTCCACGGAGAGGGGGAAGAAATCGATGCCCTCACGGGGTTGAGCAGAGGCGGTGGCGGTTGCCAGAATAACGGTTTCACCGTAGCGCACCAGAGCGCTGCCGTTTGCCAGCTCTGCAAACTTGCCGGTTTCAACCACTAAAGGTCTGCCGGCGAATTCGGTTTTGAAAATCTTATGGTTTTCGTACATTTTTTGTTTCTCCTTTTAAATGATTTTTTCCATTTAAAGGCAGCAGAATTTAGCACTTAAACAGAGGCTTCTTTCGGCAGGAGCCGCTGTTTAACTGCTAAAGGCCTGCCGCTCCAAAATGGGAAAGAGGCCGAAGAAAGGGTCAAAGACCCTTTCTTCAGCCTGCTTTTGATTACTTTCTGATGTTCAGCTTTTCGATGATCGCACGGTAACGGTTGATATCGGTTTTGGTCAAATAGCCCAAGAGATTTCTTCTGTTACCAACCATCTTCAGCAAACCGCGGCGGGAATGATGATCGTTGGGGTTCTTTTTCAGATGCTCGGTCAGCTCGTTGATGCGAGCGGTGAGGATGGCGATCTGAACCTCGGGAGAACCGGTATCATTCTCATGCAGCTTATTTGCTTCGATAACGGAATTCTTGATTTCTTTCTTCAGCATTTTCGTTTTTCACCTTTCTTATTATTTGCTCCGGCCATGGCTGGGGAACCGCTCGGTGAACAGCGTGATCCTAAGCCTTGGTCATAATGCTCAAATATTATACATCAAGTTTTTCAAAAAGTAAATACCTTTTTTATTTTTCTTGAAAACTTGCAATTTGCCTTATGTATTAGTATAATAA
>CAZIQE010000054.1:0-3054 GCA_964541385.1 uncultured Eubacteriales bacterium
ATGGCATCGATCACCAGCTGGATGGATTCCTGCATCGCCTCCCGGATATGGGAAGCGGAGATATCCACGTTTTTGGGCAATCCGCTGATGAGATCCCTTCCCCGCACGCTCATCACCTTTTCATCATCCACCGGATAGGCAGAGCCGATCTCAAACTTGATTTCCTCTGCGGTGCGGTCGCCGATCAGAAGATTAAAGGTTTTTTTCACATAGGCAACGATTGCCGCATCAAAAGCATCGCCTGCCACCCGCACGGAACGGGAGCTCACGATCCCGCCCAGCGAGATCACCGCCACCTCGGAGGTGCCGCCGCCGATATCCACCACCATACTGCCGGTGGGTTCCCCAACGGGCAGACCGGCGCCGATCGCCGCCGCCAGAGGCTCTTCGATAATGCGCACGTCCTTTGCGCCGGTTTCATAGGCGGCATTCTCCACCGCCCGATGCTCCACGTCGGTAACGCCGAAGGGGATGCAGATCAGAATTCTTTTCCGGGTGAAGGTATTATTACCCATGGTCTTTTTCAGGAAAAAGCGCAGCATTGCCGCCCCGCTTTCGAAATCGGCGATCACGCCTTCCTTCAAGGGGCGCACGGCTCGGATGCTCATGGGGGTACGACCGATCATTTCCTTGGCTTCCTGCCCCACCGCCACGACCCGGTTCACCGCCGTATCAATGGCAACCACGCTGGGCTCCCGCAAAATGATCCCTTTCCCGCTTCGATAAACGATGGTATTGGCGGTGCCCAGATCGATCCCGATATCCGTATAATTATTGAATCTGAGCTTACGCAAAAAATGCAAGATTTTTTCTTTGTTGAATTCCATTTTTATATCCTTTCCGCTTCTTCCTGAAATTGTTCTGTTGGAAAACCCATAATATTATGAAAACTGCCCCGATAGCCGGCAACAAACCCGCTGTCCTGGATGCCGTAGGCACCTGCCTTATCCATCGGCGAGCCCGTTGCGATATAGGCGTTGATCTCCTGATCGGTGAGAGGGCGGAACCGCACCTCACTTTCCGCCACGAAGACCCGCTCTTTTCCGCATTTTTGAAGATATACGCCCGTATAGACCCGATGGCTTTTCCCGCTCATCGCCCTAAGCATCCGGAAGGCTTCCTCCGGGGAACGGGGCTTGCCCAACACCCTTCCGCCGAATACCACTACCGTATCGGCGGCGACCAGCAAACCTTCCGCCGGCGGAGGAACAGAGCGCCCCTTTCCTGCCGCCAGAGCGGCAACCAGCTTTTTCGGATCCTTTTCTTTCATACCGGATTCATCAAATTCCGGCAGCACCACCGTTACCCGGTGACCCATCTCCTCCAGCAATTGCCTGCGCCGGGGAGAGCCGGATGCCAGAAGAATTTTCATTTCTGAAATCCGATCTGACCGGCCTGGTATTGCTGCAATTGCAGGCGCAATTCCTCATTTTCCCGCTCCAATTGCTCCATTTTGGCTTGATCGGCACTCATTCCGTTCAACGCCTCGATCTGCTCAAAATAATAGCGGATCTCATCCCGAAGCCGATTGCAGGCGGCTTTATTTTTTTCGTTTTCATCGCAAAGATCCAGACAACTGAGGATGGCGGCCATTGAAATACTCAATTTGTCGTTTCCCTTTAGAATTTCCCGGATCTTCCGGTCTACCGTCTGCGCCAAAGCAAGGGTATATTCCCGCTCCTCCTCGGTGGTGACCACGAACTCAAAGCCCGCAACGGAAATACTGATTTTATTCCTTCCCATAAGCTTCCTCCTCCCTCTGGGTCTTATTACTTTTCTATTATATAGGAAATGAATTCATATTGCAAGATGATATTTTGTTTCAACCGCAAAAATATTGACAATCTTTTTTAAAGAGGATAGAATGATATTATTATGACAACGGGAGAACGAACAATGAAAAAAGTTGCATTTTTTGCCGCATTACTGGTGCTGCTTACCTGCTTTTCCGGGTGCGGAAAACCGCAGGAGGCGGTGGTTGCCACCTATAACGTGAAGCGTTTTATGGGCGGAAAGCAATATGACCAAATCGCCGAAGAGATCAAATCCGTGGGCGCCGATATCATCGGCTTTCAGGAGGTGACCGGTCCGACCGAAACGGTTATTTTCTATGATGACCAGATGTCCATCATTGCAGAAAAACTGGGTTATCCGTATTTTTATTTCGGCGTTTCTTTAGACGATATCGGCTACGGCCACGGCATTGTGAGCAAATATCCCATCAAAAAGGCGGAAACTATCAAGTTTGAAGCCCAAAACGGCGAAGAACGCTCCTACGACCGTGCCGAGATCAAGGTGGGCGATAAAACCCTGGCTTTCTATAACACCCACCTCTGCCTGGACGGCTCCGGTGCGGCGCAGGCAACGCAAATGAGCGAAATGATGAAAAAAATGAAGAAGGATCGGTATTCCGTTCTGGTGGGGGATATGAATGCCACGCCCGATAAATTCTCCGAAGTGATCGACACGAAAAAATTCACGCCCTTAAACGGCGGAAGCGATTTTACCCAAACCGTTGACACCTTCCCCGCCGGCGACAGTCCCCGCTCCGCCATTGATAATATTATCGTTTCCAACAGCATCGAATTCGATGAAGAAAATCCCCTGAAGGTCAGTTATACGAAATGGAGCGACCATAATATGGCCTACACGCATCTGATCCTCAAATGAGCCCGAGCACCCGGCGGATGGGGATTTTTATCTTGACAAATAAGGCTGAAAAATATAGAATATAACTGTACATTTTTCTTCCCCCAAAAAGGAGATCAAAACAATGAAAAAAACGAATTTACGGATTTTAACTTTATTGGTTGCTTTGGCGATGCTCGTTTGCTGCTTCACCGCCTGCAAGAGTGCCCCCAAAGAGGACGAGGCTGTGCTGGATGAAGAGATCAGCGGCACCGGCACCGTTACCCATCAGGACGTTGAAAACGATGCTCCCGCCGTTGTAGACGATGAGGACGTTACCGTGAAGGGGCCCGACGAAAGCACACGCCCCACCGTCAAGGACGACGACCCCTCCGAAGCGGATGACCCCGACGACAGCAAAGACCC
>CAZIQE010000055.1:0-1892 GCA_964541385.1 uncultured Eubacteriales bacterium
AAAACAATGTAAAGAATTTTAAAAAAATCGTATCATTTTTCTTGTCTTTATGCTAAAATAGAAGCAAAAAAACACGGTTCCGGAGGACGGAAGGAGAATAAAAAATGGAATGGATTGCAATTTCGATTTTGGGCGTCGTGGCGGCTGTCGGGCTATTTTTGGGTATGGATCATCTGGTGAAAGTTAAAAGAACCCCGAAAACCGTGGATGGCTATCTCTGGAACGCCGCTTATTTTCTGCAGGCAAAGCAATATGAAAGGGTGCTCGCCCGTCTGGACGAAATGGAGCGGGAATTTGCGCTCACACCGGAGGAAATGAGCGATGCTTCCTTCAAGCGTGCCGATGCATTCCGGGGGTTAAACCAGCCGGAGAAAGCGTTGGAGGCGTATGAGCGGGTCTATGAATGCTTAACGCAGTTTGAAAAGCCTTTAAAGCGCAAGCAGGAATTGCTGGACGAGATCAAAGCCTGCTATGTGCAATGCGATCGATCAGAAGATTTTTCCAAATGGGAAGCTTTATTCGAATAAAAAAGAGAGCCGCCGATTCAATCAACCGGCGGATTTCTTTTTTAAAATAGCGTGGCGATCCAATAAATCAAGCCGTAAACCACGCTTGCCACCACGCCGTAAGCGATAACCGGTCCGGCAATGGTGAAGATCTTTGCACCCAGCCCTAAGATCCAGCCCTCCTGCTTAAATTCCATCGCTGCGCTGGTAATGGAGTTGGAAAAGCCGGTGATGGGGATAATGGAACCTCCGCCGGCGTATTGCCCCAGTTTATCGTAAACGCCGAGGGCGGTAAAAAAGGAACCTAAAAAGACCATACAGATCGGCAGCCAGAGCGCCACCTCATCCTGATGGAGCCAAAGGCTCAAAAGATCGCCGATCCCCTGACCGATGCAGCAGATCCCGCCGCCGACCCAAAACGCCCGAAAACAATCCTTGATGATCGGCGAATTGGGCGTTTTCTTTTTTAAATAGTTATTATATTGCTTGTTATTCAATTTTTTCACCTCAAGAATAGAATAACCAATTTATTCAATAATATAACCGAAGATGCAAACAGCCGCACAAGCGGAAAAACGCTTGTGCGGCTGTTTCTTAACATATCTTACTTTGTTATTGCAGCGTTAATACGTGCCACCAGCGCATCGGCATCCTCGCCGTGTACGGCGCAGGCCTGTTCAATGCTTTCGCCCCGGGCAGAGGGGCAATGCAGGCAATGCATCCCGATCTCCATAAAGAATTCGGCAGTATCGGGGTATTGATCCAAAACATCGGCAATAATCGTTTCTTTGGTTACCATAACAATCAAACCTCCTTTGATTTCTGAAATTAGTATACCCCAAAAAGTGAAAAAAGTAAAGGGATTTTTCTTTTTCGGTTTACATCTTTCTGAAAAAGTGTTATACTATTTAATTGTAAAAGTATGATTTAAAATACAGGAGCCGAAAAATGGAATTATTAGATCTTAAAAATCCCGAAGCGGTAGAAGAATATGAAGCCTTTATCGAAAAGCACCCTAAAGGTCATTTCGCCCAATCGACAAAATGGGCAAAACTGAAAACCGAATGGAAATTCGAAGCCGTGATCGAGCGGGATGCAGAAGGTGAAATTGCCGGAACGATGGGTCTTCTGATCCGGAAAGTGCCCGGAACGTCCATTATGTATTCCTGCCGAGGCCCCGTTTGCGATATCCACGATGAAGAAATGATTCGAAAATTGGTAAAAGATGCCGGGGAAGTGGGGAAAAAATATAACGCCTGCTCGTTAAAGATCGATCCGGACGTCAGTAAAGAGGATGCGGTCTTCGCTTCCATTTTCAAGCGTTTGGGCTTCACCGAGCCGAATCAATCCGAAAATTTCGAGGGGATCCAGCCCCGATTCGTCTTC
>CAZIQE010000056.1:0-1773 GCA_964541385.1 uncultured Eubacteriales bacterium
ATGGGCGATTGATCGATATCGATAACCTTATCCAAATGCTGAATCCCTTTGATTTTCTTGACCTTTCCCGGGAAAGTTTTGGAGCCGTTCAATTCGTGCGCCAAGGTTTTATTAATCACAGAGCTTACCAGAGAAGATTTCCCCGAACCGGAAACGCCGGTGATACAGGTGAAGGTTCCCAAGGGGATTTTTACGTCAATATTCTTCAAATTATTTTCGGCGGCGCCGATTACCTCTAAATAGTTACCGTTTCCTTTTCGGCGAATGGCGGGAATTTCAATCTTTTTTGCGCCCGAAAGATATTGACCGGTTAAGGATTTTTCATTTTTCATCACTTCTTCCGGCGTTCCGCACGCCACCACCTCTCCGCCGTGGATCCCGGCACCGGGACCGATATCCACAATATAGTCGGCGGCTCGCATCGTGTCTTCATCGTGTTCCACAACGATCAGCGTATTGCCCAGATCACGCAAATGCTTCAAGGTTGCGATCAGCTTATCGTTATCCCGCTGATGCAGCCCGATCGAAGGCTCATCCAGAATATAGAGAACACCCATTAACGTGGAGCCGATTTGAGTTGCCAGGCGAATTCGCTGACTTTCACCCCCGGAAAGCGTTCCCGCACTTCTGGAAAGAGTCAGATATTCCAGCCCCACGCTCTTCAAGAAGTTCAATCGGCTGATGATCTCCTTCAAAACCTGATTGGCGATCATCCGATCCGTTTCCGAAAGCGCTAACGTTTCAAAAAATTCGATCATATGCAAAACGGAAAGATCGGTCACCTCAATAATGTTTTTCCCGTCCACCGTTACACCGAGAATTTCTTTTTTCAAACGTTTTCCGTTACATTCCGTGCAAGGGCTGTCGTTCATTACCATTTCGATTTCACGGCGGATAAAATCGCTGTTGGTATCTCTAAAACGCCGTTCCAGATTCGGGATCACCCCTTCAAAAGAGCTGCTGTATGCCACAGAACCGAAGGAAGCATTCCGTTTCATATCCAATTTTTCGCCGTTATTGCCGTATAAAAGGATATTTTGTTGCTTTTTCGTTAATTTTTCAAAAGGCGTGTCTAAAGAAAAGCCGTATTTTTCAGCCAATGCACGGAAATACATTTTTGCAATGTTATCCCCGGAGGAAAGATACCACCCGCTGGCTTTTATCGCACCCTCGTTGACGGATAATTGGGGCTTCGGCACCACTAAAGAAGGATCCACCTTCATCGTAAAGCCCAATCCGTCACATTGAGGACAAGCACCGAAGGGATTATTGAACGAAAACATTCTGGGCGATAATTCTTCCATCGAAAAGCCGTGCTCCGGGCAGACAAAATTCTGCGAAAACAAGATTTCTTCCTCATTTTCCGGCGCAACGATCACCAAGCCTTCTGCATGATGAAGTGCCGTTTCAATGGAATCTGTAAGCCGTTGCTGAATTCCCTCTTTCATCATTAAGCGATCCACAACGATCTCGATATGATGCTTTATATTACGATCCAGCGTAATCGACTCCTCCAGACCGTATAAATTGCCGTCTACCCGCACCCGGGCAAAACCGCTTCGCCGGGTATCTTCAAAAAGCTTTTGGTATTCCCCTTTTCTGCCTCGCACTACCGGCGCCAAAACGGTAATCCTTGTCCGCTCCGGTAACTCGCAGACCTGATCCACGATCTGATCGACGGTCTGCTGGGTGATTTCACGACCGCAGATCGGGCAATGGGGCTTCCCGATCCGGGCATAAAGCAAGCGCAGATAATCATATATTTCCGTAACG
>CAZIQE010000057.1:0-1553 GCA_964541385.1 uncultured Eubacteriales bacterium
ATCTCCTATAACCGGGAGAATGTGGAAAGATACGATGCAGACCCGCTTTGCGGCTTCCGCTTTACGCTGGATGGCTTCCGGGGCTTGATGGAATTGATGCAGGAGGCGTATTCCGGGGAAGGCTGGGCGTTGAAAAATCCCCGGCTGCGGGTGCATTTCATCTCCGGTGCCGATGACCCCTGCCATACGGGGGAGGCGCATTTTTTCCAAGCGGTGGCGGGGGTGGAAAAGCAAGGCTATCCCGTTACCTTTAAACTTTATCCGGGGATGCGCCACGAAATTTTAAACGAAACCGAAAAAGAAACCGTTTACGGGGACGTTTTGGCAAAATTGGAGGAACTATGAGTTTATTGGACGCCCGCCTTTCGGCGGTGTTGGCTCTGATTCCCCGGGGCAGTATTTTGCTGGATATCGGAACCGATCATTGCAAACTGCCGGCGGAGGGGCTCATTTCCGGCAAATTGGCAGGTGCCTTCGCCGCCGATCTCCGCCGGGGTCCCTTGGATGCCGCCGCCAGGCAACTGAAAGAGGCGGGATTGGAGGAGAAAATCCCGCTCTTTTTATCCGATGGTCTGCAAGAGATCCCTCCGGCGGTTTTGCAGAAGGTCACGGTTGTTTCTCTGGCGGGGATGGGCGGCGAGCTGATCGCCGCCATTATGGATAAGGCACCGATAGAACCGCCCCTTTGGGTGCTTCAGCCGATGAGCGCCGTTTATGAGCTGGCGGAGGAGCTGGCACGCCGTGGGTATCAAACGGTTTCGGCGGCTCTGGCGCAGGACGGAGAAAAATTTTATCGTATTCTGGCGGTGGTGCAAAACGGCTATGCCGGTGCGCCGGAATATTTCGGAAAACTGGAAAAGGATCCCCTGATCGGGGCTTATCTCAAAAAGGAAGAACGCCGTATCCGGGCGGCATTGAAAGGGCTTCGTTCCGCCCGCAACCCGAACCCCGAGCGTATCGCCCGGGAAACGCAGCTGCTGGCGGCGGTGGAAAGGGAGAAAAATGGTTAAAGTCAAAGAAATCTATGAATATCTGAACGAATATTGCCCCTTTGAAAAGGCGGCGGAATGGGATCATTCCGGCTTGAACCTCGGGCATTGGGAAAACGGCGTTCGAAAAATCCTCGTGGCTTTGGATCTGTCAAGCGAGGTGATTCAGTACGCCCGGGAGCGGAAATGCAACCTGATTTTAACGCACCATCCTTTAACGATGGAGCCCTTGAACCAATGGGACGACGAAAACCCCGTTGCCGCTCTGGCTTTAAAATTGGCGGAGGCGGGGATCGCTCATATCGCCTGCCATACGAATCTGGACGTTTGCGAGGGCGGCGTGAACACGCAGCTGGCGGCGGCCTGCGGAATGGATAAAACGCTGATTCTTGATGACTTGGGTCGTTTGGGGTGCGTGGAAACCACCTTCGAAGCGTTGGCGGAGCGGCTGAAAAAAGCATTGCCGGCGGCTTGCGTGAAGGGGATCTGCTCCCATCCGGAGGTGCGGAACGTGGCGGTTGTCGGCGGAAGCGGCGGCAGTCTGATTGAGTCCGCCGCAACGGT
>CAZIQE010000058.1:0-1881 GCA_964541385.1 uncultured Eubacteriales bacterium
TTTATGGCGTTTTTTCTGCTGTTAATGCTCTCCGCTTTGTTCGGCGTGCAAAAAATCGGCTCCCTCCCGGATATGGGGATCGGATGGGATCTCTTGATTTTTCTTCTGCTGGCTCTCGGGGAGCCCTTTGCCGAGGGCAAAGAGGCAAGAGCGGCACCCTTTGTTCTATGCTTGATGCTGGTGCCGTTTTCGCTGCTCTCCTATAGTATCTTGGGCGAACGGGGTTTTCAGATATTGGAATATCCTTATCTTTCCGTTTGGTCGGGGGCAACGGTGATCTCTTTTCATCATCTGGAGGGAATCATTCTTTCGCTCTACTTCGGTCTGGCAGGTTTAAAATCGGCGGCCGCCGCAAACTCTTTGCGAAAGAGCCTTGCAATGAAGAAAAAAGCGTGATACAATTTCCTCGAAAATACTCGATTTGGGAGGAATTCGGAATGATTCGCGTAACGGTGTGGAATGAATATCAGCATGAAAACCCTGCCTTTCCGAAATGCAAGGAAGCGGCTATGAAAATGCATCCCAACGGTCTGCACGAAACCGTTGCCGCCATTGTGCGGGAGCTGGGTGAAGATCGGGTTAAAGTGAGATGCGCCCGGCTGGATCAGCCGGATCACGGTCTGACCGATGCCGTTTTAAAGGATACGGACGTTCTGATCTGGTGGGGGCATCGGGCGCATGGCGAGGTCAGCGATGCGGTCGTGGAGAAGGTCTATACCCGTGTAATGGAAGGGATGGGCTTTATCGGTCTGCATTCTGCGCATCACTCCAAGATTTTTAAAAAGCTGAACGGCACAACCTGTAATCTGAAATGGCGGGGCAATACCTATGAGCGCATTTTCAATGTGAATCCCGCCCATCCGATTGCCCGGGGCATTCCCGATCATATTGAATTGGGCATCGAAGAGTGTTACGGTGAGTTTTTTGATATTGCCCGCCCGGACGACGTGATCTTCGAAGGGTGGTTTGATTGCGGGGAGGTGTTCCGAAGCGGATGCACCTGGACAAGGGGCTACGGAAGGATCTTTTATTTCCAACCCGGGCATGAAACCAACGGTGCGTTTGCAAACCCTTATGTGCGCCGGATCATTCAAAATGCCGTGGAATGGTGCTATAATCCCGAAAATCGTCCTTATATGGATGCACCCAAAATTCAAACATCTTTGGAAGAGATTCGTTTGAAGGGCGAACAGGGTGAATATCTCCGGCATTTTTAAAAAAAGAGATGGGTTTTGCCGCCCATCTCTTTTTTTACATACGTTTCACAATGTGTTCACAAAAAACCTTGATTATTGCATTATAATCTTGTATAATAGATTAAATATAAGGTTTATTGGGAGAATTTATGTCTGAAATTAATTTGATTGAAAATAAAAATAACCTGCGCCAGCATCCGCTGATCGCCTCTCGGGGGATCGTGGTGTTGCCCGGGTGCGAAATCACCTTCGACGTGGTGCGCAAGATGTCGATGAACGCCGTTGAGATGGCGGCGAAGCAGGATGGCTTGGTGATCGTTGCCTCTCAGCGTGATATTGCGATGGAAGATCCCTCCGGCGAAGATCTTTGCGATGTCGGAACGGTGATGAAGATCAGCCAGCTGATCAAGCTTTCGGAGGGTGCGATCCGGATCGTGGGGAAAGGCGTCTGCCGCTGCGATCTTCTGAAAGCGGAAAAACGGCGTGGAATGTTTATCGGCGTGGTGTTTCCCATCGATGAAATCAAACTCAATTCCGATACCCCCGATCGGGAGGCTTTGCTGCGCTCCTTGAAGGAGGCGTACAGTATTTACGTAACGATGCTGCCGAAAGTGAACGAGGAGGTTTCGCCCGAAGTGTTTGCGGAGCGGGATCTGGGTCGCTGCGCCGATAAAATGCTGGCGCA
>CAZIQE010000059.1:0-6309 GCA_964541385.1 uncultured Eubacteriales bacterium
TTATACAGTGAAAAAGTGATGGATCATTTCCGCAATCCCAGGAACGTGGGCGAAATTGAAGATGCCAGCGGCATCGGCGAGGTGGGGAACGCCAAATGCGGCGATATCATGAAGGTTTATCTGAAGATCGAAAACGGCATCGTTGTGGATGCCAAGTTCAAAACCTTCGGCTGCGGCTCTGCGATTGCCACCAGCTCTATGGCAACCGAAATGATCAAGGGGAAATCCGTGGATGAAGCCCTTGCTCTCTCCAATAAAGCGGTGGTGGAGGCCTTAGACGGCTTGCCCGCTCATAAATTGCATTGCTCCGTTTTGGCGGAAGAGGCCGTGAAAGCCGCTGTGAAGGATTATTACGATAAAAACGGCATTGCCTATGATCAGGAAATGTTCTGCGACGGCGACTGCTGCCATTGCCACGCCCACGACGAGGAATGAAATTTTTTTCAAAACCTTGTTTGAAACGGTTGACAAATTGATCGAAAAATAGTATAATGCTTAGGTAAAAAAAGGCAAAGGCGTCTTCACGTTACAAGCCCGAAGTGTCTTTATTTCTATCTGAGAAGACAACTAAATAGCATATAAGGGCAATGGTGTCTTTCATGTTTACGCATTAAAGCATCATTGCCCCTTTTTATTTCGTTAAAAAATTTTGGAGGTACATAGAAATGACTAAAAAAGAGCAGCTTTACGAAGGAAAAGCCAAAAAAGTATTCGCAACCGAGGATCCGGAGCTTCTGATCGTTTCCTATAAGGACGATGCCACGGCGTTCAACGGACTCAAAAAGGGAACGATCGCCGGCAAGGGCGTGATCAATAACCGGATGAGTAATCTTCTGATGCAGCGCCTTGAAAACGCCGGGATCCCGACGCATTTTGTGGAGGAGATCAGCGAACGTGAAACGATTGTGAAGAAGGTTTCCATCGTGCCGCTCGAGGTCATTATCCGCAACATTGCCGCCGGCTCCTTTTCCAAGCGCTTCGGCGTTGAGGAGGGCTTCGTTTTTGAAGAGCCTACCATCGAATTTTCCTATAAAAACGACGATCTCGGCGATCCCCTGATGAACGCCTATCACGCCATTGCAATGAAGCTCGCCACCAGGGAAGAGATCGAAACCATCAAAAAATATGCCTTCGGCGTCAATGAGCAGTTGAAGGCGTTCTGGGCAGAGTGCGGCGTGACCTTAGTCGATTTCAAATTGGAGTTCGGCAGGCTTTCAAACGGCGTGATCGTGCTTGCCGACGAAATCAGCCCCGATACCTGCAGGCTCTGGGACAGCAAAACCGGCGAGAAATTGGATAAAGACCGGTTCCGCCGTGATCTCGGCGGCGTGGAGGATGCTTACGCAGAAGTGATGAAGCGTCTTTCCGCACATATTTAACGGGGGTATCATTATGGCAAATTGCGCAATCGTCGGGATCAACTGGGGTGACGAAGGGAAAGGCCGGATGGTCGATCTGCTCACCGAGGATTATGACGTGGTCGTTCGCTTTCAGGGCGGCGGCAATGCGGGGCATACCGTGATCAATGAAAAAGGAAAGTTTGCGCTTCACCTGCTCCCCTCGGGCATTTTCAGAAACGGGGTCGTGAACGTCCTCGGCAACGGGGTTGCGCTCGATCCCGAAAACCTCTGGGCGGAAATGCAGGACGTGATGGCGAAGGGCGTGGCACTTACGCCCGAAAACCTTAAAATCAGCGACCGTGCCTCGCTTTTACTCCCCTGGCACCGGGATATGGATGCGCTTGAAGAGCTGCGGCTTGCCGATAAAAAATACGGCTCCACCAAGCAGGGCATTGCGCCGTTCTATTCGGATAAATATCAGAAGAAGACCGTTCTTGCAGGTGAGCTTTTCTACCCCGAAGCGCTGAAAGCCCATCTGGCAGATCTGATGGAATGGAAAAACCTGACCTTAACGAAGGTATACGGTGCGAAGCCCTATACCATGGAAATGCTGGATGAGTGGCTTGAAGCCTACTGCGAAAAGATCAAGCCCTATCTCTGCGATACCGGCGCATTTTTGAAGGAAGCGCAGGCAAACGGCAAGAATATCCTTTTTGAAGCCCAGCTCGGCTCGCTCAGAGACCTTGATTACGGCATTTATCCCTACACGACCTCCTCCAACACAACGGCGGCATACGCACCCATCGGTTCGGGTCTGCCGCGTGCAAAAATTGACGACGTGATCGGCGTTGTGAAGGCCTATTCCACCTGCGTTGGGGAGGGTCCGTTTGTGTGCGAGATGTTCGGCGACGAAGCCGAAAAGCTCCGGGAAAAGGGCTTTGAATACGGGGCGAAGACCGGCAGACCCCGCAGAGTGGGCCCCATCGATATCGTGGCAACACGGTATGGCGTTGAGGTTCAGGCGGCAACGGCGATCGCCCTCACCAAGCTGGATGTGCTCAGCTATATGGATCGGATCCCCGTTTGCGCCCATTATCTGGTGAACGGTGAGCAGACCGACCGTTTCCCCTTCCCTTCCGCTTTGAAAAATGCAAAGCCGGTCATCGAATACCTTGACGGCTGGAAATGCGATATCTCCGGCGCACGCAGTTGGGAGGAGCTCCCTAAAGCGGCGCAGGATTACGTGACCTATATTGAAAAGCAAATCGGCTGCCCCATCAAATACGTTTCGGTTGGGCCTGAGAGAGAAAGTATCGTTATTCGATAAGGATCACGCATTTTTACATAAAAAAGGAGACAGATCATGACGAACCGATACGAATCCCCATTATCCTCCAGATATGCATCCAAATATATGCTCGGGCTCTTTTCCGCCGACACCCGATACCAAACCTGGCGCAAGCTTTGGGTGGCACTCGCAAGGGCGGAAATGAAGCTTGGGCTCCCCATCACGCAGGCGCAGGTGGAGGAGCTATCCGCACATATTACGGATATTGACTATGCCTGCGTGAGCGCGCGGGAAAAAGAGGTGCGGCACGACGTGATGGCGCACATCTATGCCTACGGACAGGTGGCGCCCTCCGCCGCCGGCATTATCCATCTGGGCGCAACCAGCTGCTACGTGACCGACAATGCCGATCTGATCCTTTACCGGGATGCTCTGAAGTATTTACGTGCAGAGCTTTTGGGCGTTTTGGCGAACCTTGCGGAATTTGCCGAAAAATACAAGGCTCTGCCCACGCTCGGCTATACCCACTATCAGCCGGCACAGCTTGTTACGGTTGGAAAGCGTGCGACCCTTTGGATGCAGGATTTTCTTTCCGATCTGAAGGAAATTGATTTTGCCATCGAAAATATCAAGTTTCTCGGATGCCGTGGGACAACCGGCACCGAAGCCAGCTTTCTGGAGCTTTTTGAGGGCGATACGAAAAAAATTGATGAAATGAACAAGATGATCGCCCGGGATTTCGGCTTTGAAGAATGCTTCGCCGTTTCAGGCCAGACCTATCCCCGCAAGGTGGACAGCCGCATTCTGAACGCCCTTTCCTCGGTGGCGCAAAGCTGCTACCGTATGGCGAACGATATCCGCCTCCTGCAGCACGACCGGCAGGTGGAGGAGCCCTTTGAAAAACATCAGATCGGCTCCTCGGCAATGGCATATAAGCGAAACCCGATGCGCAGCGAGCGGATCTGTTCTCTGGCAAGATATCTGATGGCGGACGCCATAAACGCACCGATGACCGCTTCAACGCAATGGCTTGAGCGAACGCTGGACGATTCGGCAAACCGCCGTATTTCTCTGCCCGAAGGCTTCCTTTGCGCCGATGCGATTTTGAGATTGGCGCAGAACGTTACCGACGGACTGCACGTGAACGAGAAGATCATCGAAAAGACCGTGCGGGAATATCTGCCCTTCATTGCCACCGAAAATTTAATGATGGAAGCGGTGAAGCGTGGCGGAAACCGCCAGGAAATTCACGAAATCATTCGCAGATGCTCCATGGAAGCGACTGCCGAAATGAAGGACGGCAGGGAATGCGATCTGCTTAAGCGCCTTGCGGCGGAAAAAGAGTTCGGTCTTTCCGAAGCGGAAATGGCAGAGCTTCTGAACCCCGCCCTCTATATCGGCAGATGCCCCGGGCAGGTGGCGGCATTTTTAGAGAAGGTTCAGCCCCTTCTGAAAAACGCAGACGGAAAATCGGCAGAGATTTTACTATAAAGAAAGAGGCAGGCATAGTGGATAAGATTCTTGTTTTGGATTTCGGCGGTCAGTATAACCAACTGATCGCACGCCGTGTGCGTGCAGAGCAGGTTTATGCCGAAATCAAGCCCTATAATAAAATTACGCCCGAAGAAATCAAAGAAATCGGCTATAAGGGAATCATCTTTACCGGCGGGCCGAACAGCGTATACGACGAGACCTCGCCGCATTACGACCCGAAAATTCTGGATTCAGGCGTGCCGATCCTCGGGATCTGCTATGGTGTTCAGCTGATGGCGTATATGGCGGGCGGCGAAATCACCTCTGCCGAAAACAGCAGCGAATACGGCAAAACCACCGTATTCACCGCCGATAACGGCTTGTTTGCAGGGGTTCCGAACGAAAGCATCTGCTGGATGAGCCATACCGACTACGTGAAAACGCCGCCGAAGAGCTTCAAGACCATTGCCCACACCGCAAAATGCCCCTGCGCCGCAATCTGCGACGAAAGCCGCAGGCTCTACGGCGTGCAGTTCCATCCCGAGGTTACGCATACCGTTTACGGAAAGCAAATCCTCCGTAATTTCATTTTTGCGGTCTGCGGCTGCAAGCCGGAATGGAAGATGGAAAATTTTGTGGAATCCTCTGTGGAAAAATATAAAAAGTTACTCGCCGGGAAGAAGGTGCTTCTTGCGCTTTCGGGCGGCGTGGATTCCTCGGTTGCCGCAGTTCTTCTGCATAAGGCGATCGGGAACAATCTGACCTGCGTTTTTGTAGATCACGGACTGCTCAGAAAAAATGAGGGCGATTTTGTGGAAAACACCTTCGGCAAGCAGTTCGGCATCCATCTGATCCGCATCAATGCCGAGAGCAGATTTCTCGGCAGATTGAAGGGGATCACCGAGCCGGAGCAAAAGCGCAAAATCATCGGCGAAGAGTTTATCCGTGTGTTTGAAGACGAGGCGGAAAAGCTCGGCAAAATGGACGTTTTGGTGCAGGGCACCATCTATCCCGACGTGATCGAAAGCGGCAAGGGCGATTCGGCTGTGATCAAAAGCCACCATAACGTGGGCGGGCTTCCCGACGTGATCGCCTTTGAGGAAATCGTGGAGCCGCTTCGGGATCTGTTCAAGGACGAGGTGCGGGAAACCGGCACGCAGCTTGGCATCCCGCATGAGCTGGTTTGGCGTCAGCCGTTCCCGGGCCCGGGGCTTGCCGTGCGGGTGATCGGCGAGATCACAAAGGAAAAGCTGGATCTTCTGCGGGAGGCGGATGCCATTTTCCGGGAGGAAATTGCAGGAGCCCGGCTTGAAAACAGCGTGAGCCAGTATTTTGCGGTGCTGACCGATCTTCGTTCGGTTGGCGTTATGGGCGATGCCCGAACCTACGGCTACACCGTTGTTTTGAGAGCCGTTACGACCGACGACTTTATGACGGCGGAATGGACGAGGCTCCCTTATGAGCTGATTGAAAAGGTTTCCGGCCGCATTACAAATGAAATTAAGGGCATCTCAAGAGTGGTATATGACGTTACCTCCAAGCCGCCGGCTACCATCGAATGGGAATAAATTCCGGCTTATGATCATTTCGTTTTTTGCGTGGATTCAGTAATAATTCTTGACAATATACTTAATAAATAATAGAATATTATTATACAAAGTATTATTTCAGAAAGGGAAAGGTATACGTCCTATACCGAGACGTTCTTATGACGAAAAAAATTGCTCATTTATCCAGGATTTTTCTCTGCCTGATGCTGATCATCGCAATGGTTGCGATCGGGTATGTTGTGAGTGCATCGGATGATCCGAAAACGCTGAAAATTGAAGACAGTGAGGTTACCGAAGCGGGCGAATTGTTCCGTTTTCAGTATTCCGGAAGCTGGCGTGCGGAAAGCGGATATCCTGATCGGTTCTCTAATGGAGACGATCATTTTTCCACAGGTACCGAGGATTATTACACCGTGAAATTCTTCGGTTCCCGTATCGCCGTTTACGGAACGAAAAAACCTCAGCACGGAACCTATAAAGCAAGTATCGACGGAATCGAGCAGGGAACAATCGTTGCCGAAGACGTTACGACTGCCCATCAGCAATTACTGTGGGAAAGCGACGAATTACCCAATGAAGAGCATCTCCTGAAGGTTGAAAATGTTTCAACGAAAGGGATTCAGGTCGATTACGTTGAGGTTACCTATTCAAACGTTCC
>CAZIQE010000060.1:0-3480 GCA_964541385.1 uncultured Eubacteriales bacterium
ATAAAGGGCGATATCAAAGACCTTGATACCTGCCTGGAGGCTTGTGAAGGGGTGGATTACGTTCTGAACCAGGCCGCCTGGGGCAGCGTTCCCCGGTCTTTGGAAATGCCGTTGTTTTATTGCGCCAATAATATCTCCGGAACCTTGAATATGTTGGAGGCCGCCCGGCAAAAAGGGGTAAAAAAATTCGTTTATGCCTCCAGTTCCTCCGTGTATGGGGATGAACCGAATCTTCCCAAAACCGAAGGAAGAGAAGGAAATCTGCTTTCCCCCTATGCGCTCACCAAGCGCTGCGATGAAGAATGGGCGAAGCAATATACCATGCATTATGGCTTAGATACCTACGGCTTGCGCTATTTTAACGTATTCGGCCGCCGTCAGGATCCCTTCGGCGCCTATGCGGCAGTCATTCCGAAATTCATTAAGCAGCTCTTAAACGACGAACAGCCCACCATCAACGGCGATGGGAAACAGTCCCGGGATTTCACTTATATTGAAAACGTGATCGAAGCGAATCTGAAGGCTTGTGCAGCTTCCCATGAGGCCGCCGGTAAGGCTTATAACATCGCCTATGGCGGCAGGGAATACCTTATCGATATTTACCACACCTTGACCCGTGCATTGGAAAAGGATATCGAGCCGCTCTTCGGTCCGGATCGAAAAGGGGATATCAAGCATAGCAACGCCGATATTTCCAAGGCCAGAGAGTTGCTGGGCTACGATCCGGAGTATGATTTTGCCCGTGGTCTGAACGAAGCCATTTCTTGGTATAAGGAAAATTTGTAAAGGGGAATATAATGAGGGTATTGGTTATTTCAAGGTCAGCCTGGCGTAACGACAATAGCACGGGAAATACTTTGACCGATTTCTTCAGCAGTATGCCGTGTGTTGATTTTTATAGCCTGTGTATGCGTGAACAGCCTCCTCAAAACGATATTGCAAAGCGTAATTTTTATATTTCCGAAAAACAGTTGATCCGAAATTTGATTCACCGTGAATGCCCGGTTGGGGCGGAGAATGATGCAAATTCAAATGATGATGGCTTCGAAGAAAAGGTCTATACCAATGTTAAAAAGCATCCGAATTACCCGGCTTATTTTATGCGTGAGGCTCTTTGGAGCATTGGCAGATGGAAAAACGAAAATTTCCGAAAATATATAGAAGAAGTGAACCCGGATCTGATTTTTTGCCCGGTTTTCGGGTGCTATTATCCCCACAAGCTTTTGCAGTATATTCATAAACTGACCGATGCTCCCATCGTTTTATTCCATGCGGACGATCATTATACCTTAAAGCAATTTCAATTTTCTCCGTTATATTGGATTTATCGGTTCGGTTTACGAAAGTGGGTTCGCCGTTCGGTTCGGATCTCGGCATTGAATTATTGCATTTCAACGGTTCAAAAGGAAGACTATGATAAAGCCTTTGGCTGTGATTGTAAAATACTGACAAAATTTGCAGATTTTTCGGGTGTTGCTCCTTTGAAGGAGGTCTATTCCCATCCTGCTCAAATCATCTTTACCGGTAATATGAACCTAAACCGCTGGAAATCTCTTGCAATGCTTGCAAGGGTTTTGAAAAAGATCAATGAGCCAGCCATTAAAGCGCAGCTTCGGATTTATTCTCCAACCTTTTTGACCAAAGCAATGAAAAAGGCGTTGGATTTGGAAGGAACGTCTTACTTAATGGGCAGCGTGCCGTTTGAGCAGGTTTCAGAGATCCAGAAAAATGCCGATTTTTTAGTTCACGCAGAGGCAATGGATTTGAAAAACCGATTGCTTGTTCGTCAATCGTTTTCAACTAAAATCGTTGACTATTTTAAGGCGGCTCGTCCGATCATTGCAATCGGTTCAAGCCATACCGCATCCATCAAACATTTAATGGATCATCATTGTGCGATCGTGGCGCAAAACGAACAGGAGCTTTTTTCAAAATTGAATGCAGTAATTGATCGTGAAGAAGAGATGCATTGCCTGGCAAAAACTGCATATGATTGCGGAAAAAGCTTCCATAACAAAGAAATGATGCTGAAAATGCTTCAAAGTGATTTTGAAGAAATTGTTCGAATGCATAACGATAATTTATAGATTAATCTTAAAGGAATTCATATGATACCTTATTTCTTATTAATTATTATACCGGCATTTTTCTGCTTTTTTGCGGTGAAAAAAACCGGTAAAAAGCGAACACTTTGCATCGGAAGCGATGATTTTATCAAAGAGAATAATTATGCCATTGCGGTCTTTTTTGTACTGTTTTTGCTCCTTCTGATTTTGCGTGACGAAACGGTTGGAAGAGACCTTTTGTCCTATAAAGGATATTTTCAATCCTATTTTTACCGTCCTTTGAATTCTATCGATTTTTCTCAGGTGGAATCTCTTTTTAAGGCGTTATATTGGTTGATCGGAAGGGTCAGCCATGATTTCCAATTCTATTTGGCGGTTATCGCAGTATTAACGGTGATTCCCATTGCGACCCTTTATAATGAAGAAAAGAGCCATAGTTACTTAAAGATTGTTTTGTTCCTTAATATGACGACCTTTGTAATGATCATTTCCGGTATTCGCCAGGGATTGGCGCTCGGTCTTGGGATGATCGCTTATCGCTTTGTGCGTAAAAAGAATTGGATCGCATTTTTGCTTGTTGTACTGCTGGCTTTGGGGATCCATCATTCCGCTTTTATGATTCTTTTTATGTATCCCCTCTATCATATTTCTTTCAAGAAGAAGCATTTGTTGTTTATTGTTCCGGCAGTCGGCTTTTCATTTATTTTTAATCGGCAGATATTTGTTTTTGCAAACAATCTGTTGGCAGAGTTCAGCGATGAATATGTAACACAGATCAATGCGACCGGCGCAGTCACAACGTTGCTTTTATTTTTGGCGTTCGCCGTATTCAGTTTTGTGATCCCCGATGAAACAAAGATGGATAAGGAAACGTTAGCCCTTCGTAATTTTATGGTGTTCTCAGTATTTATGCAATGCTTTTCGCCGCTTCATACGCTTGCGATGCGGTTGAATTACTATTTCATTCTGTTTATTCCGTTGCTGTTGCCTAAAATTCTGAAGATCCCGTCGCCAGCGTTCCGTCAGGTGGCAAAGCTGGGCGAAATCGTGCTGTCGGTCTTTTTTACTCTTTATTTTCTCTATACGATCTATATCGGCTGCACCGTCGGCAATGATGCGCTGCTGGATACTTGTCCCTACGTTCCGTTCTGGAACTAAAATAAAAGGAGAATGACTATGAACAACTTGAAAGTCTTTAACACCGTTTTGTTGCTGATCAATACGGTTTGCCTGATTGTGATCGCCGTAACGTTTGTTTTGTGGCCTAAAAATTCCGTTGCCACTACTCCCGATACCCAAGAGGGAGCTGCCGGAAACGCAGACTATATCCAGATGAAAACTCCTTATTGTACCTTGAATTATCCCGCCAAATGGAAGGATATGGTAAAGTATACCGAAAAAGAGGAAAACGGCG
>CAZIQE010000061.1:0-2766 GCA_964541385.1 uncultured Eubacteriales bacterium
CTTTTAGTTTTTTAAGGAGGATGAAAATGAAAAAAGTTGGAATCGTTATGGGCAGCGACAGCGATCTGCCGATCATCAAAAAGGCAACCGATACGCTGGCGGAGTTGGAAATTCCCTTTGAGGTTCATATCTATTCGGCGCACCGAACCCCCGAAGAGGCACGAACCTTTTCCAAAAATGCCAGAGAGAACGGGTTCGGCGTTTTGATCGCCGCCGCAGGCATGGCGGCGCACCTTGCGGGCGCAATTGCCGCCAACACTACCCTGCCGGTGATCGGGATCCCCTGCAAATCCAGCCAGCTTGACGGAATGGATGCTCTGCTTTCTACCGTTATGATGCCCTCCGGCATTCCGGTTGCGACCGTTGCCATCAACGGCGGAGCCAATGCCGCTTTATTGGCCGCTCAGATTCTGGCGGTTGAGGATTCGGATCTCGCCGCCCGGCTGGATGCGAAGCGGGCAAACGACGCAAAGGCTGTTTTGGAAAAAGACGGGCGGATCGCCAAAGAATTTAATCGATAAAACAGGAGGAACACCATGGGCGGATTTTTCGGCGCAGTGAACAAGGAAGATGCTATTTACGAGGTTTTCTTTGGCACAGACTATCATTCACATTTGGGAACACGCAGGGGCGGAATGGCCGCATACGACAAAAAAATCGGTTTGCAGCGGGAGATCCATAATATTCAAAACGCTCCCTTCCGCACCAAATTTGAGCATATCTTTGAGGATATGACCGGCTTTGCGGCGATCGGGTGCATCAGCGATTACGATCCGCAACCGCTTTTGATCCGATCCAAATCGGGCGCTTATGCCATTTGCTTCATCGGCGTTATCAACAATGCCGATACGCTGATCACGCAATATCTATCCTCGCCCGGCGGACATTTTGATGCGATGACCGGCGGCGGAGTGAACAACACGGAGCTGGTTGCGGCATTGATCGGGCAGAAGGAAAATTTCATTGAAGGAATTCAATTTGCCCAGGAGCAGATCGAAGGAACCGCATCGATCCTGATTTTAAAAGACGACGGCACGATTATCGTCGCCCGGGATAAGCTGGGCAGGCTGCCGATCTTCATCGGGAAAAATGAAGACGGCTATTGCGTGACCCAGGAATCCTTTACTTATAAAAAACTGGGCTATGCGGATGAACGAGAGTTGGGACCCGGCGAAATCGTGGCACTCACCGCCGATCACATCACGCAGCTCGCGAAGCCCGGCAAAAAGATGAGAATTTGCTCCTTCCTTTGGAGCTATTACGGCTACCCGACCGCTACCTACGAGGGAACAAACGTTGAACTGATGCGCTACCGCAACGGGGAGCTGATGGCGGAGCAGGATATGAAAAACGGGCTCTGCGAGGGGATTGATTACGTGGGCGGGGTGCCCGATTCCGGCACGCCCCATGCCATCGGATACGCCAATAAGAGCAAAATCCCCTTCGCCCGGGCGTTTATCAAATATACGCCGACCTGGTCCAGAAGCTTTATGCCCGTTAAGCAATCGGAACGCAACAAGGTTGCGAAAATGAAGCAGATCCCGGTGGTGGAGCTGATCAAGGATAAAAAGCTGCTCTTTGTGGACGATTCCATCGTGCGGGGCACGCAATTAAAAGAAACCGTTGAATTTCTCTATTCGAACGGGGCGAAGGAAGTGCATATGCGCTCCGCCTGCCCGCCGATTATGTATAGCTGCAAATATCTGAATTTCTCCAGAGCTACCAGCGAAATGGAGCTGATCGCACGGCGCACCATCCTGGAGCTGGAGGGCGAGGAGGGATTTCAGTATATTGAAGAATACAGCGACGCCAACACCGAGCGGGGCAAAAGCCTAAGAAAGGCGATCGCCGAAAAATTTCATTTTACATCGTTGGAATTCCAGTCTTTGGAGGGCGTTATTAAGGCCATTGGATTGGATCCCTGCCAACTTTGCACCTATTGCTGGAACGGAAAGGAATAAAATTTATGAATCTGCAATCGAAATCTGATAGTTATGCCGCCGCCGGCGTGGATATCACCGCAGGCTACAAGGCCGTTGAATTGATGAAGCAGCACATTGCCAAAACCGTTACGCCCGGGGTTTGCTCCGACGTGGGCGGGTTCGGCGGTCTTTTTGAGCTCGATCTGACCGGCATTACGAGGCCGGTTCTGGTGAGCGGAACCGACGGCGTCGGCACGAAATTGAAGATCGCCTTTATTATGGACAAGCATGATACGGTTGGGATCGACTGCGTTGCCATGTGCGTTAACGATATTATCTGCTGCGGCGCAAAGCCCCTTTTCTTTCTGGATTACATCGCCTGCGGCAAAAACGTGCCCGAGCGGATCGCCGATATCGTGAAGGGCGTTTGCGAAGGGTGCGTTCAATCGGGTGCCGCTCTGATCGGCGGCGAAACCGCAGAAATGCCCGGCTTCTACCCCGTTGACGAATACGATCTGGCGGGCTATTGCACCGGTATTGTGGATAAAAACAAAATCATCGATAATACCAAAATGAAGCCCGGCGATATCGTTATTGCCCTGCCCTCCAGCGGGGTTCACTCCAACGGGTTCTCGTTGGTTCGGAAGGTTTTTGACGTTGAGAATAAAGATATCAAACTGCCTGTTAGCGGGCTGGGCGGAAAATCCATCGGCGAAACGCTCCTGACACCTACCCGAATCTACGTGAAGCCCGTTTTGAATTTGATGGAAAAGGTTACCGTTAAGGGAATTTCGCACATCACCGGCGGCGGATTTTATGAAAATATCCCCAGAAGCATCCCCGA
>CAZIQE010000062.1:0-10508 GCA_964541385.1 uncultured Eubacteriales bacterium
CTTGTCCGCTCCGGTAACTCGCAGACCTGATCCACGATCTGATCGACGGTCTGCTGGGTGATTTCACGACCGCAGATCGGGCAATGGGGCTTCCCGATCCGGGCATAAAGCAAGCGCAGATAATCATATATTTCCGTAACGGTACCGACCGTGGAGCGAGGGTTCTTGGAGGTTGTTTTCTGATCGATGGAAATTGCCGGAGAAAGACCGGAAATCTCGTCGACGTCCGGTTTATCCATCTGACCCAAAAACTGGCGTGCATAGGAGGACAAGCTCTCCACGTACCGTCGGCGGCCTTCGGCATAGATGGTATCAAATGCCAACGACGTTTTGCCGGAGCCGGATAAACCGGTGAAAACAACCATTTTATCCCGTGGGATCTTGAGATCGATATTTTTCAGATTATTGGCACGAGCCCCTTTGATGGTAATAAATTCTTTTGCCATTCTACTCCCCTTTTAGCGTTGCGATCTTATCACGCAAAAGTGCCGCATATTCAAATTCAAGCATCGAAGCAGCCTCTTTCATTTGTTTTTCCAAATCCTTGATCATAGACGCTTTTTCGTCCATTGATAGCTTTAACTGACGGCGGCTTGTCCCCTTCGGAAGCGTTCCGATATCCAAGACCTCCCGCACGTCTTTTTGAATGGTTCTCGGCGTGATCCCGTTTGCTTCATTATATGCCTTTTGCGCAAGACGGCGCCGTTCTGTTTCCTGAATAGCACGTTCCATGGAGCCGGTCACTTCATCTGCATACATAATGACACGCCCCTCCGCATTCCGAGCGGCACGACCGATCACCTGGATCAATGCGCTTTCGCTTCGCAAAAAGCCTTCTTTATCGGCGTCCAAAATGGCAACCAGAGAAACCTCCGGAATATCCAGCCCTTCCCGGAGAAGATTGATGCCGACTAAAACATCGAAAACGCCCCGCCGAAGATCCCGCACCAGTTCCATTCGTTCAATATTCTTCACATCGTGGTGCAAGTATTTTACCTTTACACCCATACTCTCCAGATACTCGGTGAGATCCTCTGCCATTCGCTTGGTGAGCGTTGTGACGAGCACCCGTGTTTTCTTTTCCACACAGGAATGGATCTCCCGCAAAAGATCATCCATCTGCCCTTCTATAGGACGAACGGAAATTTCCGGGTCCAGAAGACCGGTGGGGCGGATAATCTGCTCGGCAATCTGCTCTGCACGCTCCCGTTCATAAGCGGCAGGGGTTGCGCTCACATACAGAACCTGGTTCAAACGGGCTGTGAATTCATCAAAATTCAAAGGCCGATTATCATAGGCGGATGGCAGCCGAAACCCATATTCCACCAGCATATCCTTCCGAGAACGGTCGCCCCCATACATTCCCCGCACCTGAGGCAACGTTACGTGGGATTCATCCACAATCAAAAGAAAATCATTTCCGAAGAAGTCCAGCAACGTTGCAGGCGGACTGCCGGGCGCACGACCGCTCAAAATGCGTGAATAGTTTTCAATTCCGTTGCAAAAGCCGATCTCACGGAGCATTTCCAGATCATATTTCGTTCGTTGCTCGATCCGCTGTGCTTCGATCAGTTTGCCGTTTTTAGTGAAATAATCCACCCGTTCCCGAAGTTCTTTTTCGATCTCTTTTAAGGCGATTTCCCGCTTTTCATCCCCGATCACGTAATGGGAAGCCGGATAGATCGCCACATGGCTCAGATCCCGGATCAATTCACCGGTCAAATGGTCGATTTCCGAGATCCGTTCGATTTCATCCCCGAAAAATTCAATCCGGACAATGATATCGGAGGATGCCGCCGGAAAAATCTCCAACACGTCCCCCCGAACCCGGAATTTATTCCGGGTAAAATCAAAATCATTGCGTTCATACTGAATCCGAACCAAATGCTCGATCACGTCATCACGGTCTTTGGTCATTCCGGGGCGCAGGGAGAGCATCAGATTTTTATATTCATCCGGCTCCCCTAACCCGTAGATGCAGGAAACGGAAGACACAACGATCACGTCTTTCCGCTCCAGGAGCGAAAAGGTGGCACTATGGCGCAGCTTATCGATCTCGTCATTGACGGATGCATCTTTTTCAATATAAGTATCCGAAGAAGGGATATAGGCCTCCGGCTGATAATAGTCGTAGTAGGAAACAAAATACTCAACGGCGTTATTGGGGAAAAACTCTTTAAACTCCGAACAAAGCTGGGCAGCCAGGGTTTTATTATGCGCCAACACAAGGGTGGGTTTATTAACGTTTGCGATCACATTCGCCATCGTAAAGGTCTTGCCGGAGCCGGTTACGCCCAGCAACACCTGCTCCTTCATGCCGGAGCGGATCCCCTCTGTAATTTTCGAAATCGCTTCGGGCTGATCGCCGGTTGGTTTAAATTTTGATACCAGTTCGAAATGATCCATTAAGCGTACAGCCCCCTTTTCAAGTGATGTACCTATTTTATCACAAATCGGATAAAAAACAATAACCTTTTCAAAACTCTTTCTAAAAAAATCTTGACAAACTTAATAATTATAGTATAATTAAAAAGTCCTTGCTCATTTTTTTGAGCCAAATGTCCATAAGGAGGTGTTAATCATGGCTGAAAATCGCAAGTATGAAACTATTTTCATCACCCAGCCTACTTTAGCAGAGGAGGACTTTACCGCACTCGTTGAAAAGTTCAAAGCTTTGATCGAGAAAAACGGCAAGGTGGAATCTGTTGATGACTGGGGCGTGAAAAAGCTTGCCTATCCGATCGACTTCATTGGCGAAGGTCATTACGTGCTGATCAATTTCGAAGCACCCGTTACTTTCCCCGCCGAGCTCGAAAGAATTTACGGCATCACAGATGGAATTATGCGTTCCATCGTTGTAAACAAAGAAGAAAAGTAAGGAAGGATTCTGTGCAATGTTAAACAAGGTTATTTTAACCGGTCGGTTGACAACCAAGCCGGAGCTGAGAAAAACTTCTTCCGATGTTTCCGTTGTTTCTTTCTCGATTGCCGTTCAGCGTCAGTATAAAAGTGCAGACGGCAATTACCTCACCGATTTCATCAATTGCGTTGCTTGGAGAAGTACCGCAGATTTTATCTGCAAATATTTCGAAAAAGGCAATCTGATCGCCTTAATCGGCAATCTGCAATCCCGCAATTATGAAGATAAAACCGGTGCCAAGAGAACGGCTATCGAAGTCATCGTTGAAGAAGCTCAGTTTGTAGAATCCAAAAAGGACTCTTCTCGTTCTGTTGCTCCCGAATTCAAGGCTCCCCCGGTTACCGGCGGAAACACCGTTGAATTTGAAGAAGTTCAAGACGATGAACTGCCCTTCTAATCTGATAAGGAGGATTTAAGCTGTGGAAAAAGAAAAAAATTACAGACCCAACAGAAAGCCCAGAAGAAAAGTTTGCGCTTTCTGCGTGGATAAAGTTACTGAAATTGACTATAAGGACGTTGCCAAGCTGAGAAAGTTTATTTCTGAGCGTGCCAAGATCCTGCCCCGCCGTGTTACCGGCACCTGCTCAAAGCATCAGCGTCAGCTGACCACCGCCATCAAACGTGCGCGTGTGATCGCTCTGCTGCCCTATGTGAGCGACTGATCAAAATAATAAAGGCTTGAAATGCATTTCAAGCCTTTATTTTTTTCATTAATTCATAGAATTCTTCTAACGTAAAGCGGCGATTCAGTTCACGCAAAAGTGCTGTATTCGATAAATGCTTCGGCAAGTTTAAGAAAATCAAAAGCTTTTCTTTAAATTCGGATGAATGGGGCTTCCCGGTCAACCCTGCCTCAAACAGATCAACGGTTTTGATGCAAGGCTCAATCGGTTTTCCCCGAAAATCCTCAAATAACTTGCGTAAAAATGCCGCATCCATTCCTTCAACACCCAGGTAGCCTTCCTTAGAATAAAGGGTTTTACGGCGTTCTTTACCCGGGATTGCAGGCGTATAAAGCAAATAAACCTCTGCCCCTTGCAGGATCCTTTGTAAATGAGAACGAATCATATTACCGGCACGATCGGAATCGGTCAAAATAATTGCCCCGTTCTTTAATGCCATAGAACGAAGGGAATTCTGAAGCTCCCGATCCTTGAAAATTCCGAACCCGTTGCAGGCAACAATCGTTGCATCTATAATATTTTCCAAAGTGATCTTATCATATTTTCCTTCTACGATCACCAATTGCCGAACCGGTATCTTATTCATAATTTCTCATCTGATATTCCAATAATTCCGCCGCGAAAGCATAGATCAATTCCTTTTTGTTTAAACCGGAGGTCTTGATTTTCTGATCCAATTCATTGCATTTTCGCAGTCCGTATAACGTTTCTCCCTCTTTCAATTTCGAAGCAGAACGCATTATATTACCGGCGGCATAAGGGCTGATTCCGCAAACCGCCGCCAGCTCTGCGGCCGATTTGCCTTCTCGCAGGGCGGTTTCGCCACGCCAAAGATCAATATATGCACGGTAAAACATACCGGCAATGACCACGTCGTCTGTATTAAGCAAATAAAGAGTGTGCAGCACCTGCATCAATTGATCGAAATCGTGATTTGCAAGCGCATTGGAGATCGCAAACCAGGAGGCTCCCTCTTCAGGCGCAACCATCCGATCGATCATTTCACGATCAATCGGTTCCCGACCGGCATACGCAGTCAATTTATGAATTTCGGTACTCAGCCGCAGCATCGAATTGCCCGTTAATTCAGCCAGGTATGCGGCATCCGCATTGCTGATCGCACTCCCTGCCCTCTTGACCGACTGAGCCACCCAATGAGCCAGAGCATCTGCCTTCGGGCGGTCTATTTTAACCGCATTTCCGCCCAACTTTTTCATCAAAGCCTCTTGCGCAGAGCTTTTTCCCTTTTCCTTTGCGTGTTCCCGGAAAAGAACGGTTACGCCGGGGGCGACGTCGCCGAGAGCGGCAAGAATCTTTTTTTCTCCGTTCCCTTTCAATGCATTGAAATCCGGATCCTCGATGATCACCAGCTTTTTTTCCGCCATCACCGGATATGAAGAGGCGGCATCCCCCAGAAAATCAAAATCCGGTTTTTTCCCATCCATTTCAATCAGGTTAAATTCAGCCATCACGGGAGCGCATATTTCTTTAAATTTATTCGTATAATAGTCGATCAGATACTGCTCTTCTCCGAATAAATAATAAATGCCTTCAACCGTTCCGTCATTCAATTCTTTTTTTAATGCCTCAAGGGTCATAAATAATCCTTTCTAAAAGCCGGCCATCCGTTTTAAAGAGCACCGTTCCGTCTTTTTGAGTAATATATAAGCTCGGAACAACCGTGTTTAAGCGTTCTAACGTTTGTTCCGACGGTAAACCGTAAGAATTATCTCCCACCGATATCACCGCAATTTCCGGAGAAACTGCCTTTAAAAAGGGATACGCCGAGGAGCCTTTACTACCGTGATGAGATACTTTCAAAAGGGTTACGTCTTCCAATCTTTCCAGCATTTTGATTTCATCGCTCATCATAAGATCACCGGTTACCAATAAAGAAACGTCGCCGTACTCCACACGGTAACAAATACAGTTTTCATTTCCGCCGGCAGCCGCATCCTTCAAAGCATCTGTTATCGCCGTAACGCTGACACCGTTCAGCACAGAAAAGGTTTGATCCTCCGATAAAACGGTGGCGTTCATCCGTTTTAACTGAACCGGTAATTGTTCCGAATCCGCTTCCAGATCGGGATAAACCGTTTTTTGAATATAGCAATTCTTTTCAAGGGTATTCAATCCGTTCGTGTGATCCGCATGTAAATGGGTAAAAGCCAATAATTCAATATTGAAGATATCTTTTTTCCTTAAATATTCAATTAAATGATAACGCTTTTGCGAACTCCCGCCGTAATCCAGAATAACAGCCTCCTGCCCTCTGGAAATAACGGTGCAATCGCCTTGTCCCACATCCACAAATGCAATTTCAACCAAATCGGGTTCCCGCTTATAAAGATGGATTAAATTAAATAAAACAACAAAGCATACCAGCATCGCAGACAGTTGCCAAAAACAGCGTTTTTGATGTTTGACGAAGAAATATGCCGATGCTGCAAGCAACAGCACTAACAATATAATCCATAACAGGTCTGCAAAATCGAAATGAGATCGGGAGGCAAAAGGGATCATTCCCAATAAATTTGCACTCCACTCAATAGCATTATATAAAACATCGCTTAAAAAAGCAAGAATATCCCCTAAAAACGGAACCCAACCTAAAAGAGCACTCACCATTCCGAGCATAAACATTAATTCCAACGGAAAAAGCAATAAAATATTAGCAAACGGGCCAATGACACTAACGGTTTGAAAGACCGAAGCCGTAACAGGAAGGGTTGCCAGTGACGCCGCAACAGAGCAGGAAAAGATTCCGGTAAACTGGCGATAAAGATCGTTGACACGGTGGGAAGAAGATATTTTCGGTGGAAACAGAAAGCGTTCTATTCTGCTTTGCAGCAAGATCATCCCCAAGGTTGCGGAAACGCTGAGCAGAAATCCTACGTCACGAATGGATTGAGGATTGAACAATACAATTAAAAATGCGGCGACACCCAACGACGTGAGCGAATCCGAAAAGAGATCCAACGCCATCGCCACGGAATAGAACACAATCATCACGCATGCCCGCACGCAGGATAAGGGCATACCGACCGCAACGGTAAAGAAAATACAAATAAATATATCAAAAATATACCGTTTGCGGTGACCTATTCCGAGCAAAATCATCAAATAATTAAACAGCAACACCGCAAAGGAAAGATGAAAGCCGCTTACCGAAATGATGTGGGATAATCCGATCCGCCTTAAGGATACTGCCAGAGCCGGATCCAACGTACTCCTATCACCAAAACAAACCGATTTTAAAAGACCGATCGTGTCCTTACCACCGGTTTTGATGCGATTGCGCAGGTTCATTTTAATCGAATACAAAAAGCGGCGCAGGGAAAATGCATCAGATGCCTCTCCCTTCAAGGTTTCAACGTATCCCGAGCAAAGAATACGCTCTTCCTTTCCCATACCGTACCGAATCGGCTCATCGAAAAACAAAATATCACTATCCACCAGATCGCCAACGTTCAGGTCATTATTTTCAGAATAAATATTGACCGCATAACGATGGAAAAAACGAATCGGATCGCCATCGACAGATTGCAATGCCAGCCGATAACAGGCAAGATTACCGGCGTTATTCGTTGATCGGTCAACGATTTCACCTGCCACCCGGTGCTCCCCGTTCAGCAAGCGGTTTTGCGTTGACTGAAGATGATAGAGATCAACGGAAAAAATCCCGGAAGCGATAGAGATCGTTAAAAGGACGGCGGCTAACGTTTGGCGGAAAGAGACTTTTACGAAAATAGCCGCAATTCCCAAAATTGCAAAAATAACGGCAAAGGCAATGATTCCTTTCAGCGGTAGGAAGGAGCATCCCAGCAGCGTTAACACAAAAGTGCCGGTAATCACAGCTAAAAAACGTGCTATCAAATCTCTCACCTCCGCCGCATTCATTATACGACAGATTTCGCCCAAAGTCAAAATCAATTATCATCTCTTGTTTTTTCATCGTCCTTATGCTATAATAAGCAAAAAAGGATATAAAGGAGATTTCCTATGCACATACAAGAATCCGGAGAAATGTATTTAGAAAGCATTCTCGTTCTTTCCCAAAAGAAGCCCCGTGTACGCTCCATCGACGTGGTGGACTATATGGGCTATTCCAAGCCCAGCGTTTCCAGAGCGGTCAGCCTTTTAAAAAAAGGCGGATTTATTATAATGGAAGAGGACGGAGCTCTTTTGCTTACCGAGGCAGGAAAAGAAGTGGCTGAAAAAATCTACGAACGCCATACTCTGCTCACTAAATTGCTGATCCGGCTCGGAGTTGACGAAGATACCGCCACAGCCGATGCCTGCAAGCTGGAGCATGATATCAGCGATACCTCGTTTAATGCGATTAAAAAATATTTTTCAAAACTATAAACGTTATCATAAAAAGCAGAGGCTCCGCATTTTTGCGGAGCCTCTGCAGCGTGTCAAAAAAATCTATTTTTAATTTTTGGCACGCTGGTAGACTCTCAAAAAAGAGTGCCGAATTCGTCAACTCGACCCGAAGTTGTACATAGGTACTACGAGAGGTAGAGTTGGCGGATAGCAGAAAATTTCATTCAAAACTCGGCTAATGCCGAGTTTTTACCTTTAAAAAGAACAATCGAAAAGAGAAGTGGCTACCTATTTTATCAAGCAGTAAAAATAGGTAGTCACATTATTCTTCACTCATTTTCTGCGGTCGGTGCCTTTTTTGACAGTCTGTAGAGGCTCCGCATTTTTGCGGAGCCTCTAATGTTTATAGAATAATACAAATTAAGCCGACACTGCCCTCGTTAATGATTTTAGACAGGGTTTCCTGAAGTTTAAAACGAGCATCATCGGGCATACGGGAAAGCTTATTCTGCAGGCCTTCATTTACGAGATCATAAACCGATTTGCCGAAAATATTGGAATCCCATAGTTTTGCAGGATCTTCTTCGAAATCCTGCAAGAGATAGCGGATCAGTTCCTCCGATTGCTTCTCACTACCGACAATAGGAGAAATCTCGGTTTCAATATTCGCCTGAATGATATGATAGGAGGGTGCCTCGGCGGAAAGCTTAACTCCGAAACGACCGCCTTGTTTAAATATCTGCGGCTCCCCTAATTTCATTTCATCAACCGTTGGGAATACGATTCCATATCCCTTGGATTGCGCCTCTGCGAAAGCATCCTTCAATTTTTCATAGGCAGCACCGGCGGCAGAAAGCCGTTTAATCAACGAAACCAATTCACCGTCGTTTTCAATCTGCACACCCGCCGCTTCGCTGAGGATCTGATAATAAAGATCTGTATTGAGTTCTACCTTCAGACCGGCTTTTCCTTCGCCGAGATCGATGCCGTCGATCTCGCACCGAGACATTTTATCTGCCTCAGCTAAATTTAAAGCCATTCGCTTAACGGCACGCACCCGATCAATCGACCTGGCAGAGTTTAAAATATCAGAATAAACCTCTTTTTTGAGCCAATGATCGGGTTCCAAGCCATCCACCCAGCTTGGGAGATTGACCTCAATTTCCTTAATCGGAAACTCCTGCAAAACCATCTGCATAATGGAAATGATCTTATCCCGATCCAGCTCCAGACAATTCACGGTTGTTACCGGAACGTCGTACTCCCGGATCAGCCGCTCCTGGAGCGCCTTGGCACTTTCGCTTTCCGGGAACATCGAATTCACCAAAACCACGAACGGTTTATTCATCTCTTTGAGCTCTTTGATGATCCGACTTTCCGCTTCTATGTAGTCGTCCCGGGAGATTTCACCGATACTGCCGTCGGTTGTGATCACGAGTCCAATCGTTGAATGTTCGCAAATCACCTTGCGGGTGCCCATTTCAGCCGCCTGCTGAAATTCCATTTTATCTTCGCTCCAGGGCGTTTCCACCATTCTGGCTTCCCCATTTTCCAGCTGACCGATTGCACCGTCCACAACGTAACCGACACAATCGATCAGGCGAACCTGAAAACGAGTGTGATCCTCCATCTCGATCTCCACCGCTTCATCGGGTATAAATTTCGGTTCCGTTGTCATAATGGTTTTACCGGCGGCGGATTGCGGCAATTCGTCTATGGCTCGATCCCGTTTATATTCGTTCTGAATATTGGGAATCACCAAATTTTCCATAAATTTTTTAATGAAAGTAGATTTTCCGGTTCGAACCGGACCCACTACTCCCACATAAATCGATCCGCCTGTTCGCTCCGCAATATCCTGATAGATACTTGTTTGGGTCATAACCATTCCTCCGTTAAGCGTTATTCATCCTATCTTAGAACAACTTATGAAAAAGAGGAATGAAATATGCAAAGGGTCAAAGAAAAGAATAATCTTTGACCCTCAGTTTTGTTTTAAATGGCGAAGCATTGCTTTTTGTTCCGATGTCAGCCGGTAACTCTCGCAGCCCTTCTGAATCGTTTTGCGTAAAATCCATGGATCCTCAAGCCCGTTTGCAATCACCTTATAAGCCCGTTCCCAGTCCTCCGCCAGAGCCACACTATAAAACCAGGCGATCCCCATTTTTACATAGTAATGTTCGCCTTTTATTTTTGCAATATGGGAATACCAATCAACGTCCCTGCTTAACGGTGCAAGATTTTTCATTAAGCAATTTAAGGCAAACCGAACGGTATAAGGCCGATCGCTTTTCAGCCACCGTTCAATATGCTTTTGAATGGATTCCGGTTCTTTTTTAAAAACCGAAGGAACAAATTGATCGCAGGTTGCCCAGTTATCGATGAAAGGTAAAAAGCTTTCGATCAAATCAACCGTTTCGGAAAAAGAATAACGACCGTATTCGATCAAAGCGGCGTGAAGATTGTTTTCATCGAAATAAGTATGCGGCAAAGCGTTCATAAAGGCAATAGCCTCCGGCGTGTTTGCCGATTTCTTTGCCAGCTGGCGCAGGGCGGGAGTACGCACTCCCAATACG
>CAZIQE010000063.1:0-2359 GCA_964541385.1 uncultured Eubacteriales bacterium
CAATACGGCAATCTTTGCGTTGTGGGCGACGACGATCAGAGCATCTATAAATTCCGAGGCGCAACCATCGAAAATATCCTGCTCTTTGAGGAACGGTTCCCCAATGCAAAGGTCATTCGCCTGGAGCAAAATTACCGTTCCACGGCGAATATTCTGGACGCCGCCAACGGCGTGATCGCCCATAACATAAACCGAAAAGGAAAGAATCTCTGGACAGCCGGCGAAAAGGGCGAGCCGGTCTACATAAAGCAGGTGAGCGATGATTTCGAGGAGAGCCGTTTTATTGTGGATACGGTTCAGGATCATCTTTTGAAAGGCGCTCATTTCAGCGATTTTGCGGTATTATATCGCACCAATGCGCAAGCCAACGCCGTGGAGCGTTATCTGGTAAAAAGCGGGATCCCCTATAAAGTAATCGGCGGATTGCGTTTCTATGATCGGAAAGAAATCAAGGATATTCTGGCGTATTTGCAGGTGATCAATAACGTTCGGGATGATCTTCGCTTGAAGCGGATTATCAATGAGCCGAAGCGAAAAATCGGTGCCGCAACAATCGCCAATGCAGAAGGCATCAGCCGTGGCGAAGGGTGCGCTATGCTTGAGGTGATGGAGCGGGCGGCAGATTATCCGTCGTTGAGCCGAACGGCATCTCAGCTGATGGCGTTTGCTCAAATGATCCGGCAACTGATCCGTCAAAAGGATCAAATGCCGTTGGATGATTTCGTGGCATTGGTGGCAAGAGAGAGCGGCTATCTCACGATGCTGGAGCTGGAAGCCACCGATGAGGCGAAGGATCGGATCAATAATATTATGGAGCTTTGCTCTTCCGCTAAGCAATATCAAAAAGAAAATCCTGATTCGGGTCTCTCCGGATTTTTAGAGGAAATCTCATTGATGAGTGATATCGATGCGATGAACGATGATGACGACCGAATGGTGCTGATGACGTTGCATAGCGCAAAAGGGCTGGAATTCAACTGTGTTTTTATAATCGGGATGGAGGAAGGTCTTTTCCCCGGCCAGCGGAGTATGGAAACGGAAGATGGGCTGGAGGAAGAGCGCCGATTGATGTATGTGGGCGTTACCCGTGCCCGAAAAATCCTTTATTTGTTTCACGCACGCCAACGGATGCTTTACGGGCGAACGCAATATTGTATGCCAAGTGAGTTTTTGAATGAATTGCCGCCCCTTGTGGTGAAAAATCTTTCACCGGCAAACCAATCAACTTCCGTGCGCACCGGATTCAGAAGTGCGATCAATCAGCCGGCGATCCGCCGCCCTGCGGCAACTGCCGAAACGGTGCCTTTTGCCTTCAACGTGGGGGATCGGGTATTTCATAAGGCCTTCGGAAACGGAACGCTGCATTCAAAAACACCGATGGGAAACGATCTGCTTCTCGAGGTAAGATTTGATAAAGTCGGATTGAAGAAGATTATGGCGAATTTCGCCAAACTAACAAAAGCGGAGGAATAAAAAAATGACAAAGATCGATATTTTCAGCGGCTTTTTGGGAGCCGGTAAAACAACCTTGATCAAAAAACTGATGGAAGAAGCGTACCAAGGCGAAAAATTGGTGCTGATCGAAAACGAATTCGGCGAGATTGGCATCGACGGCGGCTTTTTGCAGGATGCGGGCGTTGAAATCACCGAGATGAATTCCGGATGCATCTGCTGCAGTCTGGTGGGCGATTTCGGAAAGGCTTTGGAAAAGGTAATGGCGGATTATGCGCCGGATCGTATTTTGATCGAGCCCAGCGGCGTCGGCAAGCTCAGCGACGTGATCGCCGCCGTTAAGCGTTTGGAATTGGAAAATGTGGTGTTGAATAGCTATACCGCAATTGCCGATGCTTCAAAATGCAAGATCTATGCAAAAAATTTCGGCGAATTCTATAACGATCAATTGGAAAATGCCGCTTGCATCGTTTTGAGCCGCACGCAAAATATTTCAAGCGAAAAATTGGCGGCGGCGGTGAAATTGGTGCAGGAAAAGAACCCCCATGCCACTATAATCACAACCCCCTGGGATCAACTGTCCGGAATGCAGATTTTAGCGGCAATGGAGCAAAAAGACCGCCTGAGCGACGTGCTGGAGGAATTGGAAGCTCACCATCACCACGAAGAATGCCATCACCACGATCACGAGCATCATCACGATCACGAGCATCACCACCACGATCACGGCGAGGAATGCTCCTGCGGCTGCCATGACCACCATCACCATCACCACGCAGACGAAGTGTTTACCAGTTGGGGCAGAGAAACCGCCCGTACCTATACGGAATCGGTTTTGAATACCATTTTAGAAGCCTTGGATTCCGGGGAATGCGGAACGATTTTGCGGGCGAAGGGAATGGTTGCG
>CAZIQE010000064.1:0-8361 GCA_964541385.1 uncultured Eubacteriales bacterium
CCCGGTAAAACAACCATCATTATCACCGCTCCGGACGGCGACAACGCCACGATTGAAGTAACGGTTAAAAGCGATGGAAACAAAAAAGCTTCCCCTCTTATTTTTGTTTTTCTGCTGGTTCTGGCAATCGGATTCGGAATGATACTATTTAAAAATAACGGTGGTTAAGGTCTTTAAAAACAGACTAAAGGCGTAACGCATTTGCGTTACGCCTTTAGCAGATTAACTATTATTGATTATAGCCCAAGTAGCAGGCGATCATCTTTGCTACTTCTGCACGGGTAATATTATTCTTGGGGTTCAGATAATTCAGACCGTTTCTGTTTTCGCCTTCGATCATTTTGTATTTACCGACCGCCAGGTGAACGTAGGGACGAGCCCAGGAAGCTACGCTGGCTTCATCCACGAACCCGGCACCGTTCGGCGCTTTAAAGTTCATATCCACTTCGCCGGCAATTTCAGCGTAATAAACATCACCGGTCTTTTCAACGATCCCATCGCTGATCATACAAAGGGAAACCAGAACCTTCATAACCTCTTGGCGGGTTGCTTTTTTTGCACCTGCGAAACTGATCTTTCCGGTGCTGACATTCATCTGACCTGCCATCAAGCCGGCGGCAGTTGCCGCCTGAACGTAAGGCTTCGCCCAATTTGCAACGGAATCGGCATAGCTCAAGTTGACGTCACCGAATTTGTTTACGTCCAGACCCAGTACACGGCAGGCGATCGTTGCGATCTCATAACGGGTGATTTCCTTGGTGGCATTGAACCTGCCCTTTTCATCGCCCTTCAAGATGCCGAAGTTGCCTTCGTTCAGATAGTTCACATAGGGCTTTGCCCAATTTGCGATCTGATTCTTATCCGTATAGGAAACTGCGCTGCGATCGGAGATCAAATACAGAGTGGTGCGGCGTTCGGGAACAACCAGCTGCATGGTTTCACCGGCCTCATTGGTTGCCTCACGGGTTGCGCTGGGAGCCAGAACGTAGACCGTTGTTTTCTTTTGATCCAGTTTAATGAGGGACGTGTTATCAGCAGCCAGATCAATCTTCGTTCCGTAAGAGGGATCCGCATAGAAGGTTGCATAGGTATCGTCTTTAGCGACCTGAACCTTACCTTGAACAATTGCGCTGGTTGCGCCGGCGGGCAGATAGATCGTATACGCATAATCGCCGGTGGCAAGCGCCGTATAGGTTTGATCATTGACCTTGGCGGTGATCACCGTTTGGTTGACGTTTCCTGCCTGGGTCAATACAACGATCTTCGCACGCTTGGTGCTGGAGCCGTCTTCGGAGGTCACTTTAATATAGGCGTTGGCATTTTCGCTGTTTGCCACAACGAAGATGCCGTTTTCGCACTTCTGCGTGCAGGCATAATCATAGAACACTTCATAAGTGGCACCGGGTGCAACCTCTGCCTGAATCGTGCCGGCGGAAGAAAGACCGAAGTTCATTAAGTAGCCGGCCTTTGTCTTTTTCGCATTGGGCACGGAGATAATAGAAGCATCGCTGCTCAATCCACGCTTGAAGGTTAAGCTATAGAAGGCTTTATTGACATTGTTGCCTGAGGTGGCTTCCAGCGTAAACCGGTTGGTGCCTGCATTCTTCAGATTCAATTCATAGGTGCCGTTCACGGGGATAACCATATTCCCATAAGCATCGATCACCTTCAGGCTGCTGCCACGATAAGCGACCGGGGAGACCTTTACCGTCTTCATTGCGCCGGAAACCGTTGCTTCAAACGCATAGGGAGAAACTTTATTCATTCCCTCCACATCGGTAACGCCTGCCAGAGCGATATCCGTATCATTTTCCACATAGTTCACGCTGACGGTATACTTCGTTTTCACCGAGCCGTCTTCGGAAACAACTGCCAGATAATAAACATAGGGAACACCGGGAGAGAGGAACCGGGGATTATCTGCCGGATTTGCGATCTTCCTGGTCAAATCGGCATCCTCATAATATTCTGCTTTTGCGCCCAAGGAGAGCTCATTGGTCGTGCCGGGGGCAAAGACAGGATAATAATAGAGCAACAGACCGGTTGAAACCTCGATATTCGCATCGCTGATCAAGCCGTTATCACAATAGAGCGCTTTCGCTTCATTATTGAGGGTACGGTTCAGCCTGATGGTGAAGGACTTGCTGTCTCTGCCATCATAGGAGGCTACGTCCACATAGAAGGTTACCACATCGGATCTGCCGGAGGTCTTCATTGCAGAAACAATATCCAAAGACGGAGCGGTTACCTTCTTCCCGGCATCCAGATAGATGGTTTCTTTGGAGTATTCACCCAGCTCATAAGGACGGGGATACTCGGTTACGTTACCGGCAACGGTATCGGTATAGACCGCCGTGGCCGCATTGAATTTTTCGGGGCTCCTGGTGATGGTATACTGCGCATCCATCACATTTTTCGCATCGGAACGCTGTGTCATTTCCCAATCCAGGAAGGTATAATCGATCTTAACACGGGTGGCATCCTCTAAGGTGTAGTTTGCCGCATTATGGATGACCTTGAACGCTTCCTTGGGGGTTAAGCCTATAGAAGTTTTGGTATTATTCGCATAGTAGTTACCGGAGAAATCCCACATCGTGCCCGCAGCAATACCGTAGGTTCTCGTGATGCTGGAATAGTTCACCATATGATTGCCCTTCATCACGATCATATTGGAGGTATCTGCGGTTCCGCAGTCGCCCAGCATACGCAGGGTTGCGGTATTATTAAAGAGGATTTCGGAGTGGTCGGATACAACCGTATTGTTGGTCATATATACCGTCATATTCGTGCCGGTAAAGTAGCAGTTGATAAAACCGCCGGTGGGGAAGCAATGATAGAATACGTTATTATCCCAGAAATAAACGATATCCTTCATAGCGGCGAGGTTGGAATTGGTATCGTGGCGGGTATTGAAGTAGCAGCCGGTGGTGCCGATCCCAACGGGGCCGAAATAGCAGTTGGTCCAGGCAAAGTAAGGTGCTTCCACGTCACGGGAACGGTAGTTATTCCAAACACTTCTTCTGTTGTTGCCGATGAACAGACCGTCTACCACCAGCTTCTCGATCAGGGGACCGATCAGCGGAACGGAAACGTTTACCACACGGATATCATACAGATATACGGTGGTATATTCTGTTCCCACGCCGTATTCTTTACTGAAGTTGAAGATATTATCGTTGGCTCCGCCGAGACGGTTCAAGCCGCCGCCGCAGCCATCTGCCAGAATATTCTTCAAAATCGTTACGTTGCTGGCGTTACGGCTGATATCATCCACATAGGAACAACCGGATCCCATTTTGATACCGTCTACCGTAATAACGTAATCATCTGCCTCGGGGGCAACCCGCACGCAGGTTTTAAACAGGGTTTCGTTGATATCGTTTGCACGGGCGGGATTCAAGGTCCATTGAGAGTTATCCACGTTTTCCTGCGTGAGAACATCATAGGGCTTCACATTGGGGTTCACGCCGTGCTGAGCACCCAGAATGGTGCAGGAGCCGGTGATGAGCAATTCATCGGTATAGACACCGGCGGGAATCACGATGGTGGGGATCGCAATGCCATGGGCATTGGCATGGGCAATGATCTCGGCAACGCTGCCGAAGAGGTTTTCGCCGACAACCGTCCGATAGATCACGCCGTCCCAACGGAAGGGGATCATCGCACCGGGGGTATGGTCGGATGCCATAGGATGATACATATAGTAACCGGGATAAGCCTCTTTCAAGGTTTTGCAGGAATCAATATTACCGATTACTTCAATATTAACAGTATAGGAAGGAGAGAAAGTATTCGAAGCGTTTTCGGGCTTCGCATTCAGATAGACGGTGGCCTTATTATTGACGTCAACGTTCAAATCGGAAAGCTTGATCTGATCCATAGGACCGGTCAGACCGGAGATCGAGCCGGAGCCGCTATCCAGATGGGCAGACTTATAAAGCTGGGGTTTATATTGACTTTGTTCGCCGAAGCTGAAAACGGGAGCAAAAGGAATGTCCTTGGATTCATAAGCCAGGATATCCACGGTGTAGTTTTCGTTATCCACAGTTGCCAGCGGCCAATTGCTGACGGTAAGCCGGCAATCCAGATTCGTTTGCGTGAGATCGGGGGTCACATAAAACGCCGTGCGGATCAGACGACCGTTGGCTTTATCTTCATAAACCGGCTTATAAGCACACTTGCCGTTGGTATTGCCGAAATAGTTATAGGACATATCGATATAGGTATCTTTTCCGGCGCCCTTAACGGTGGGGATCTTATAAGTATTGATCATCACGTTCCGGCGGAAGGTGAAACAACCGGTTTGATCGCTTGCAGCAGAGTCGATCAAATATTCCGGCGCCAAAACGGTGGTGAGGGTATCGGAATAGATATAGTTATTCTGCAGATTGATAACAGAGGTTTTATTGATGAACTCATAATGGATCAATCCGTTGGAAGCAGATGCATTATGGAAAATCGAATTGCTGACCTGCAGTAAGCTGCTGGGGCGTCCGTCTGCATTTTCAATCGCAACGTCATTTTTAGTGCTGATGAAATCATAGGACTGCGCCGCATTATCAACGGAAATGACGTACCCGGCAGGCTGAACGCTTTCATCGTTGAAGAAGCAGGAGTTATTGATCTCGATCACGGGAGCAACGCCGCTGGCGAACCAGGTTTTTGCCAGGAAGCCGACGGGGTTATTCACATAAGCCAGACCCGACACATATAATTCGCTGAAATAGGGAGCGATAAAAGACTTGGCGGGGGTGGCAGCGGCAAGATGCTCACCGTAGCCGGAAACGTAGTTATTTTCCAACCGCAAAACCCGGCTATGGCCTTCGCTGCGCATAAACAGAACGTAGTTTTGAGATTTCGTGTTTCCTTCGGTGGCAAAAACCGTATTCTTGATATTCAGCTCGGAGGAACCGGTTGTGCGGAGATAATCCAGATAGGCACTTCCCGCACCGAAGGTGATGCCATCGATGGTCACATCGGCATCAGCGGCCTTTTGCGCAACGGAAATATTCCCCTTCAATACGGCCTCCGGATCCCGGGCGGCCTGCGTCCAGGCAACGTTTTTATCGCCGTTATTATAGTTGGGATTTACGCCTGCATTGGGACCCAAAAGGGTTACACCGCCTGCCAGCTTGATATCCTCGGTATAATCGCCGGCTGTGAGCAGAATAACGGGGCTGGATAAATTCTGAGCCGCCGCACACGCCTGAGCCGCCGCAACGCTGGCAAAATGCGAGCCCTTATAAAAAGGTTCACGGATCTCTTTGCCACGGAAACGATAAGAAATCGGCGTTCCCTCTTTCAAACCGCTCCACGCAGGGTTTACCACAAATGCGCTATTCAAAAGAGCATCATACTCTTCCGAAGCGGCTGCGGGGAAAACCATTGCCGAGCAAAGGGACACCACCATTGCGATCAAAGCAACGAATGATACCAAATGCTTCATCGTTTGTTTCATAATGATCTTTCACTCCTTACTTGATATCTGCCGATAAATATATATAAGCAGAATCATTATACCAAAAAAAACATCCAAAGGGCATAACCTTATGTTGTTAAAATGCAACACTTTGTTGTATTTTTATAAATTCAGCACTCATTTCCGCAATTGCCCTTCCGTTTGCGGAAGTATTTTATTCTATTTACAAAAATCCAATCATAATTTTCTAAAAAGAAGGGAGGAATCGCAATGAAACGGATTTCTACATTTTTACTCATATTTTCTTTCACTCTGACATTATTCTGCCCCCGGATCAGTGCCCAGCCGGAGCTTCACGTTCCCTCGGCAATTCTAATGGAGCAAACCACCGGCAAGGTTCTTCTTGAGCAAAATGCCGATGAAAAGCGGGCACCCGCCTCTGTTACCAAGGTGATGACCCTGCTTTTGATCACCGAGGCCATCGAACAGGGCAAGCTGACCCCGGATCAGATGATCCCCGTTTCGGCGGAGGCGGCGGGAATGGGCGGCAGCCAGGTTTATTTGAAGGAGGGCGAGGCACTCAGCGTAAAAGAGATGCTGAAATGCATTGCCGTTGTTTCTGCCAACGATTGCTGCGTGGCGATGGCGGAAGCGATCTCCGGAAGCGTTTCCGCCTTCGTTGAGGGAATGAACCGCCGGGCGGGAGAATTAGGGATGACCAACACCCATTTCAACAGCTGCACCGGTCTGGATACGGAGGATCACTATACCACAGCGAGGGACATTGCGCTGATGAGCCGTGCCCTGATGACGCACCCGGAAATCACCGAATATACCACCATCTGGATGGATTCGATCCGGGACGGTGCCTTTACCCTTTCCAACACGAACCGTCTGATTCGCTTTTACGAGGGTGCCACCGGCTTGAAAACCGGGTTCACCGATACCGCCGGCTACTGTCTTTCCGCCACGGCGACCCGGGAAAACGTTTCGTTGATTGCCGTTGTTTTGGGCGGAACCACCAGCGACGAACGGTTCAACGATGCAAAAGCCTTATTGAATTACGGATTTTCCCAGATCGCAATCTATGATGAAGCACCGCCGGTGCCGAACGGCGTGAGGGTTTTGAAAGGAACCGAAAGCACGGTGACCCCCATCTGCAAGGAAAACCCCTCCTTCCCGGTTGCCAAGGGAAAAGAGAAGGAGATCACCTATACCGTTCAATTGCCGGAGTCGGTGGAAGCACCGGTGGAAAAAAACCAGCGGCTGGGAATCATCGAATACCGTTTAGACGGCGAAATCATCGGCACTTTGGATCTGATGGCTGCGCAGGAGGTTCCGAGGGTACGCTTTTCGCATCTGTTTTTTAAGCTGATTCATTATTTTTTCACAATTTAGACTTGAACAACACTTATTTTTATGTTATGATAATACAAAGATAAAGGGGTTTTACCAATTATCCCCTTCGGAAGAGGAGAACATTATGTCTGTTAAAATCAACAGAAAATACTTGAGTCATTTCATCAACGAGCATGAGCGTGAATATATGCAGCCCTACGTGGAGGTTGCGCATAATATGCTCCATAACAAAAAGGGACCCGGAAATGATTTTCTGGGCTGGGTGGATCTTCCTTTGAATTATGATAAGGAAGAATACGAGCGTATCAAGGCGGCCGCCCTTAAGATCCAAAAGAACTCCGAGGTTCTGCTGGTGATCGGGATCGGCGGCAGTTATCTGGGCGCCAGAGCCGCCATTGAATTCATTCAATCCCCGCTCTATAATAATCTGAAGAAAAATACCCCGGATATCTATTTCGTGGGGAACAACATCAGCTCCACCTATCTGGCAGAGATTATGCAGATCATCGAGGGCAGAGATTTTTCCGTGAACGTGATCTCCAAATCCGGCACCACCACCGAGCCTGCCATCGCCTTCCGTATTTTCAAGGGGCTGATCGAAAAGAAATACGGCGAGGAAGAGGCAAAAAATCATATCTTCGTGACCACGGATAAAGCCAGAGGCACCCTGAAGGGGCTTGCCACCGAAAAGGGTTATGAAACCTTTGTTGTTCCGGATGACGTGGGCGGCAGGTTTTCCGTTTTAACCGCCGTTGGTCTTTTGCCGATCGCCGTTGCCGGCATCGATCTGGATGCCATTATGAAGGGTGCCGCCGATGCACGGATGGACACTTTAACGGTTCTGAACGACTGCTATGCTTATGCAGTAGACCGCACTCTGCTTTTAAGAAAAAACAAGGCCATCGAAATGCTGATCACCTATGAGCCCTCCGGCGTTTATTTCGCCGAGTGGTGGAAACAGCTTTACGGCGAAAGCGAAGGCAAAGACCATAAGGGTCTCTTCCCCGCTTCTGCCACCTTCTCTACCGATCTTCATTCTCTGGGTCAGTTTATTCAAAACGGAAGCCGCAATCTCTTTGAAACGGTTCTGAAGTGCAATGAAGTGAAACACAAGATCACCATTGAGGAAGAAGACGGAAACGTCGACGGGCTGAATTTCCTGGCGGGAAAGACCGTTCAATACGTGAACGATTGCGCTTTTCTGGGCACCGTTTTGGCGCATACCGACGGAAATGTTCCCAACATCATTTTAGAATTTGATGCCTACGACGCCTATCACTTCGGCTATCTGGTTTATTTCTTTGAAAAGGCCTGCGCCATCTCCGGCTATCTTTTGGGGGTCAATCCCTTTAACCAGCCCGGTGTTGAGGCTTATAAGAAGAATATGTTTGCACTTCTGGGCAAGCCCGGATATGAGCAGGAAACAGAAGAAATCAATAAGAAAATCAACAGACTGAGTTGACCGGCATCCATTCAGGACTGTTTTAAAAAATTTCGAATGTCGGAGAAAAGGAGACCATTATGGTAAAGGTTATTTTGGGCAAAAAGGGCACCGGTAAAACCAAGGCATTGATCGAGATGGT
>CAZIQE010000065.1:0-4396 GCA_964541385.1 uncultured Eubacteriales bacterium
GCATAATCTCCATCGTCAGTTGGTTATGGTCGGTTGCAATGTTGGTGGTGGTATAGATCGGCGCTAATTCGTGTTGAGCGGGCGCAACCTCGTTATGCTCGGTTTTTGCCAAAATGCCCAGCTTCCAGAGCTCTTCATTGAGCTCCTCCATAAAGGCGGCAACCCGAGGCTTGATCACGCCGAAATAATGGTCGTCCATTTCCTGCCCCTTCGGCGGCTTTGCGCCGAATAGGGTGCGCCCGGTGAAGCGAAGATCGGGGCGCTGATCATACATTTCCTTCGTGATGAGGAAATATTCCTGCTCGGGACCGACAGAGCAGGTGACTCGCTTAACGGTATCGTTTCCGAAGAGCCGGAGGATCCGAAGTGCCTGCTTATTGAGTGCTTCCATAGAACGTAAGAGCGGGGTCTTCTTATCCAGAGCGTGACCGCTATAGGAGCAAAAAGCAGTTGGGATACATAAGGTTTTCCCCTTAATAAAGGCATAGGAGGTGGGATCCCAGGCGGTATAGCCCCTTGCCTCGAAGGTGGCACGAAGCCCGCCGGAGGGGAAGGAGGAGGCGTCCGGCTCACCCTTGATCAGCTCCTTGCCCGAAAATTCCATAATCACGCCGCCGTCGGGGGAGGGGGAGATAAAGCTATCGTGCTTCTCGGCGGTGATCCCGGTGAGCGGCTGGAACCAATGGGTATAATGGGTTGCGCCCTTGGAAACAGCCCAATCCTTCATTGCGGAAGCAACCGCATTGGCAACGCCGATATCCAGCTCCATCCCTTCATCAATGGTCTTTCTTAAAGAAGCGTAGACCTTTGCGGAAAGAGTGGCTTTCATCACCCGGTCGTCAAAAATCATACTGCCGAAATAATCTGTTACGGTTTTCATTGTATTTTCTCCTTTTTAAAATGAAAAAAGGCGTCTTTAATGCGAAAAAAACATTAAAGACGCCTTTGCCTTTATCCTATAAAAATATTTTGCGATTAAACGATACCCTGTGCGGTCATGGCATCCACAACCTTTTCGAAGCCGGCGATATTCGCACCGACCACGTAGTTTCCTTCAAAGCCGTATTTCTTGGATGCCTGATCGATGTTATGGTAGAGATCCACCATAATGCCCTTGAGCTGAGCATCGACCTGATCAAACGACCAATGCAATCTCTCGCTGTTCTGCGACATCTCAAGAGCGGAGGTTGCAACACCGCCGGCATTGGCGGCCTTGCCGGGCAGGAAGAGCACGCCGTTTTTCTGGATATACTCGGTTGCTTCCAAGGTGGTGGGCATATTCGCACCCTCTGCAACAGCCATCACGCCGTTTGCAACCAGGGCTTTTGCATCCTCAAGGTTCAATTCATTCTGCGTAGCGCAGGGAAGTGCGATATCGCATTTAACGGTCCAAACGCCCCTGCCGTCGTGGTATTCGGCGTTCGGTCTGTAGTTTTTATATTCGGTGAGGCGCTGGCGTTTCACCTCTTTGATCTCTTTAAGAGCCGCCAGATCAATGCCGTCGGGATCGTAAACCCAGCCGGTGGAATCGGAGCAGGTTACAACCTTTGCGCCGAGCTGCTGCGCTTTCTGGATCGCATAGATCGCAACGTTGCCGGCACCGGAAACGGTAACCGTTTTGCCTTCGATGCTGTCGCCGTGGCATTTCAGCATTTCTTCCACGATATAGAGCAGACCGTAGCCCGTGGCTTCGGTTCTGGCAAGAGAGCCGCCGTAGGAAAGACCCTTCCCGGTCAGCACGCCTTCAAAAACGTTCCGAAGCTTCTTATACTGACCGAACATATAGCCGATCTCACGGGCACCGGTTCCGATATCGCCGGCGGGCACGTCGGTATCTGCGCCGATATATTTGCAAAGCTCGCTCATAAAGCTTTGGCAGAACGCCATAATCTCACGGTCGGATTTGCCCTTGGGATCGAAGTCCGAGCCGCCCTTTGCGCCGCCGATGGGCAGACCGGTCAGCGAATTCTTGAAGATCTGCTCGAAACCGAGGAATTTAATGATCCCGAGGTTAACGGAGGGATGAAGCCGGAGGCCGCCCTTATAGGGGCCGATGGCACTATTGAACTGAACACGGTACCCGGTATTCACGTGAACCTGACCGTTATCATCGATCCAGGGCACACGGAACTTGATCTGCCTTTCGGGGTTGACCAATCTCTCAAGCAGCGCATCCCGGCGGAACGCCTGCTCATTGGCATCAACAACCGGGCGGAGAGAATCCAGAACCTCCTTTACTGCCTGATGGAATTCAGGCTCATTGGGGTTCTCTTTTACGACCCGTTCAATTACTTCATCAACGTACGACATACTGTTTCCTCCTTATGAAAAGAAAATACGGATTATTTCAAAGTAAAATAGCGTCTTTGAGTGCTATTGCTCAAAGACGCCTTTGCCTTTATGAACTGCATTATACACCCCCGAAATTTATTTGTCAACCCCTTTTTTTATTTTTTTAACTTGACAAAGTGAAGGATAATGCGTATAATACTTGCAAATGAGCAAAGGCGTTCATTTCAGCGCAGAGCATTTTCTGCATTGAGATGAGCGCCTTTCTTTTTTATTTAATCCCGAAAGGAAAGAAACCGATATGAAACGAGAAGGTCAAGTAAGAATCCCCTCCGGATGTGCGATTGCGGCTGTTATCTCCAGAGAAGGAAACAGAATGTCCGGCGAGATGATCTATAACGCTATGAAGCCGATGCACGACCGCTCCAACGGGCTTGGCGGCGGCTTTGCCGGCTACGGCATCTATCCCGAATATAAGGATTTCTATGCGCTCCATATGTTTTATGATTCCCGCGTGACCCGCAAGGATTGCGAGGTATTTTTAAAGGAGCGGTTTGAGATCATCAAGAGCGAGATCATCCCCACCCGGAAAATTCCCGCCATCACCGATGAGCCGATCATCTGGAGATATTTTGTGGATCCCTTAAAATCCCAGCTTGCCTCGATGCAGCTCGATGAAAAGGAATTCGTTGCCCGCACGGTGATGAAGATCAACACCGAAATGAAGGGGGCATACGTCTTTTCAAGCGGCAAGAATATGGGCACCTTCAAGGCGGTCGGCTTCCCGGAGGACGTTGGGGTCTTTTATAAATTGGAAGAATATGAAGGCTATTCCTGGACAGCGCACGGACGCTATCCCACCAATACGCCCGGCTGGTGGGGCGGGGCGCATCCGTTTACCCTGCTGGATTGGTCGATCGTGCATAACGGCGAAATCTCTTCCTATGATGCCAACCGCCGCTTTATTGAGATGTTCGGCTATAAATGCACCCTGCAAACCGATACCGAGGTCATTACATATATTATGGACTACCTGATCCGGGTGCAGGGGCTCACGCTCGGCGAAGCGGCAAGCGTGATCGCCGCACCGTTCTGGAGCACCATCGAAGGGAAAACGGATCCGGAAGACAAAGAAAAGCATACCTTCCTGCGCACCGTATTTCCAAGCCTGCTCATCACCGGACCTTTTTCCATCGTTCTGGGCTTCAACGGCGGGCTGATGGCATTGAACGATCGCCTGAAGCTTCGTTCGATGGTGGTCGGCGAAAAGGATGATAAGGTGTTTATCGCCAGCGAGGAGGCTGCGATCCGCACAATGGAGCCGAATGCGGAAAAGCTTTGGGCACCTGCGGGCGGGGAGCCGGTCATCATTAAGGTAAAGGACGGTGCATATTAAAATGAGTGTGGAAATGATCTATCCCGAATTTGAAGTGATCCGGAATAAAGACCGTTGCATCGCCTGCCGTGTATGCGAAAGGCAATGCGCAAACGAGGTTCACGCCTTCAACGAAGAAAAGGGCGCAATGATGGCAGATGAAGCGAAATGCGTCAACTGCCAGCGCTGCGTATCCCTCTGCCCGACCAGGGCACTCAAAATCGTGAAAAGCGATTGTGTTCTCCGGGAAAACGCCAACTGGCAGAATGATACCGTCAAGGAAATCTATAAGCAGGCAAACAGCGGCGGCGTGCTCTTATCCTCAATGGGCAATCCGAAGCCGCTGCCGGTCTATTGGGATAAAATTCTGATCAACGCTTCGCAGGTGACCAATCCGCCGATCGATCCCCTGCGGGAGCCGATGGAAACCCGTGTTTTCCTGGGTAAAAAGCCCGAGAGGATCGAACGGGATGAAGGGGGTAAGATCAAATGCGATTTACCGCCGCAGATCGAGCTTTCCATGCCGGTGATGTTCTCGGCGATGAGTTACGGCTCAATCAGTTATAACGCCCACGCCTCCCTTGCCCGTGCCGCAACGGAACTCGGGATCCTTTATAATACCGGCGAGGGCGGTCTGCACGAGGATTTCTATGTTTACGGAGAGAATACCGTCGTGCAGGTGGCAAGCGGGCGGTTCGGCGTTCACGCAGATTATCTGAAAGCCGGTGCCGC
>CAZIQE010000066.1:0-4441 GCA_964541385.1 uncultured Eubacteriales bacterium
CGGCATTAGCCGATACTTCACTAAAAAGCACGCTTTGGCGTGCTTTTTAACTTTGCGGGTATTGATTTTTCTTCTTCAATCGTGTATAATACAGAAAATAATCATTCAACAAAAAGGGGGAACAGAATGTTATTTTCCAGCACCGTATTTTTATATTTATTCTTGCCGGTATTGCTGTTTTTCTATTATGTGATCTTTCGAAAAAGCCGCCTGCTTCAAAACATCTGGTTGCTTTTCGGCAGTATATTTTTCTATGCCTGGGGCGAGCCGAAATTTGTTGTGATGATGCTGGTGTCCATTGTGATGAATTGGGCGTTCGGTATGCTGGTTCATCGATACCGGAATACCCGGGTAGCGCATAAGATCATTATCGCGTTGGCGGTTGCCTATAACCTTGGGGTTTTGTTCGTATTTAAATATCTTACCTTCACCGGCGGCTTAATGGAAAACCTGTTGGGGGTTGATTGGGCGGTTCCGGAGATCGCCCTGCCGATCGGCATCTCCTTTTTTACCTTTCAGGGAATGTCCTACGTGATCGACGTTTATCGCCAAAAGGGCGAGGTGCAATCGAATTTATTATATGTAGGGCTGTATATCGCCTTCTTCCCGCAGTTGATTGCCGGTCCTATCGTGCGTTATGAAACGGTGGCGGATGAAATCAAGAACCGCAAGGAAACGTCGGAGGATTTTTTCGATGGCTTTGCCCGGTTTTTGGTAGGTCTGGGGAAAAAGGTGCTGCTGGCAAACAGCTTCGGTTTTTTGGCAGACCGAGCCTTTGATTATTCCGGTTCCTTATCGGTGGGATTCGCCTGGCTGGGTGCTCTTGGCTATACCTTCCAGATCTTTTTCGATTTTTCGGGGTATAGCGATATGGCGATCGGGCTCGGCAGGATGTTCGGGTTCCATTTTCTGGAAAACTTCAATTATCCCTATATTTCCACCTCCGTTTCCGAGTTCTGGCGGCGGTGGCATATGTCCCTCGGCACCTGGTTTCGGGATTATCTCTATTTCCCGCTGGGCGGCAGCCGGGTGCCCAAAGGCCGGATGATCTTCAATCTTTTCGTGGTATGGTCGCTAACAGGTCTTTGGCACGGTGCCAATTTCACCTTTATTGCGTGGGGCGTGATGTATTTCGTTCTCATCGCCATGGAAAAGCTCACCGGTCTGGATCGGAAGAAAGGGCGATGGATCACGCCTGTGAAATGGGTCTATACGATGCTGTTTGTGATATTGGGCTGGGTGATTTTCCGAGCCGATAGTTTGGGAGAAGCGGTGCACTATCTCGGCGCAATGTTCGGCTTCAACGGCAACGCTTTGTCAGATGGAATGTTCACCGGCTTTTTGATGCAAAATCTGGTACTGTTGATCGTAGGTGCGGTAATCAGCACTCCTGTTTTCCGCAGCTTGAAAAATAAATGGGGCAACCATCCGGTCTATCGGATCGGGAGTGCGGTCGGATTGATCGCTGTAATGATCCTCTCGGTTGCCAGTCTGGTCAGCAATTCGTATAATCCCTTTATCTATTTCAATTTTTAAAGGAGAGCAAAGTGAAAAAGTTCAATCAGAACATATTGGTATTCATCGTGGCGGTAGTGATGCTGATCACCGGTTTTGGCAGAATGCTTGTGTCGGAGGTTTTTTCCGCCTCTAAAGATTTTTGCATTGAAATTGCTTCCGGCAACAAAGAGTCATTCAAAACCTTCACAAAACGGATCGAGAAAACCTCTTCAGAGAATCTCCGCTACCATAGCCAATTGATGAATTTGAATTCTTTAAAAGAAAAATATCTGGGCACCCGTATTATTGTTAAGAATGGCGAACAGGTGGTTAAAACCGATATCGGGAGTCTGGCAGTTGCCTCGGCGCAGCCTCTTTCCGAAAAGAAAGCGGATGCCATCGCCGAAAAGGTGGAAAATCTGAAAAATGTGGCTCAGGAGAACGGCGCAGAATTTTTGTACGTGGCGGCGCCCGCCAAAGCCTATTACGGCGGCTTACCGCAGAATGTAACGGATTATACCAAGGAAAATTATGATCTTCTGATGCAGGCTCTGCAAAACCGCCGGATCCCTTCCTTGGATTTCTCCGGTATGCTGAATGCAGAATCCTATTATTTAACCGATCACCATTGGAAGATCCGTTCTGCCTTTGAGGCGAACCGTACTCTTTGCGAAACGCTGAACGAAAACTACGGCTTTACTTATAACCCGGAGAATGCCGATATCGACCGTTTCAAGGTGGAAACTTATGAGGATTGGTTTTTGGGCTCTTACGGGAAAAAAGTGGGTATCCATTTCAGCTCCGAAGTGGATGATTTTGAATTGATCACGCCGGCGTTTGAAACCGATTTCACGGAGCTGCTTCCTTTGGAAAACAAAAGCCGGGAAGGTTCCTTTTCCGAAACGTTGATCTATCAGGATAAACTGGAGAAAGGATATTATAATAGAAATCAATACGCAGCCTATAGCGGCGGCGATTTCCGCTTGCAGATTATGAAAAATAATCAACTTCCGGAAGGCAAAAAAGTTCTGATGGTGCGGGATTCCTTTGCTTGTGCATTGGCGCCGTTTTTTGCTCTGCAAACTTCTGAACTGCATCTTTGCGATATGCGGAATTTCGACTACTTTACCGGGGAAAAATTGAATATGAAAGAATATATTGAGGAATTGAAGCCCGATTACGTGGTGGTGCTGTATAACGGGCCCAATGGAACATACGACTTTTTCTAATCTTGATTTTTTGGAATTTCCGGAATAAATGCGGCAGGCGGAACCAAACTAATAAAAATGAATATTAGGGAGGTTCAATATGTTCAAACACGAAAAACAGTTGTTTCATCCGGTGGCGGTTGAACGGCCGAATTCCCAATATGCGGTGCTTTTGCAGGAGCAGTTGGGCGGTGGAAACGGAGAATTAAAGGCGGCGATGCAATATTTATCTCAGAGTTTTCGCATTAAGGATCCCGAGATTAAAGATCTGTTTTTGGATATTGCCGCCGAAGAACTGGGGCATATGGAGATGGTCGGTCAAACGATCAACCTCTTAAACGGCCACGATGTGGATGCATTTAAAGTGCCGGCAGGCGAAATTCAAACCCACGTTCATCTGGGATTGAATCCGGGTCTGATCAATGCCTCCGGCTATTCCTGGACAGCCGATTATGTAACGGTCACCGGTGATCTCTGCGCCGATCTGCTCAGTAATATAGCCTCGGAACAGCGTGCCAAAGTGATGTATGAATATCTTTGGCGTCAGATCGATGATAAAAAGGTACGGGAAACCATCGATTTTCTGCTCAACCGGGAAGAGGCGCATAACCAGATGTTCCGTGACGCCTTTAATAAGGTGCAGAATACCGGCTCCAATCGGGATTTCGGAACCACGAAAGCCGCCAAAATGTATTTTTCAATGTCCGATCCGGGTCCCAACGCATTTGCAACGGGAAACACCACCCCGGTTTCCTTCAAATAAAATAGTAAAGGTGCGATAAAAAATCGCACCTTTTTTAAAAGCCTTAAGCAATGCGGCATTAGCCGTGTTTCTATTGAAATTTCCTGCCATCTGCCAATATGTTTTGTAAAAAAACGAAAAAATAAAGATTGATTTTTGAGAAAAAATATGGTAAACTTTAACTGCGACACAAATGAATATCCATTGCAAAAAGACTGTATTTTTTTATTTTGGTAAAAATGCAGGCTCTTTTTCACGTTCTTTTTGCAATGGGAAAATTTGTGTCGCAGCAAATGGAGCTATGTATTTTTCGTGCGTAGCTTCGGCTGCGCATTTTTTATTTTTAGGAGGAAAACAAATGAAAAAATTGATGTCTGCAACGCTGATCTTGGTGCTATTATGCACCCTGCTCAGCACCTTTGCCCTTCCTGCCGCCGCCGCAACCTCCGGCATCAGCGGCCATTGTACTTGGAAGTTGGAAGGGACCGTTCTTACCATCAGCGGAAATGGCGCAATGGAAGATTATGCTTGGTCTAGTCCTTGGGAGGAGGCTTCGGTTACCGAAGTTAGGATTGAATCCGGTGTCACCAGAATTGGCGGTTTTGCCTTTGCAGAATGCGACAAGCTAACTTCTGTTACCATTCCAAATAGTGTCACCTATTTTGACGAATATGCCTTTTATGATTGCCCCAACCTCAGCAAAGTATATATAAGCAATTTGGAAGCATGGTTCAAGATTGAATTCTGTCTCCTTTATTCAAATCCGCTGAGTAACGGAGCTACTCTTTATTTAAATAACAGTCCGGTGACGGATTTAGTAATTCCAAATAGTATCAATGCAATCAATGATGACGCCTTTGCTGGTTGCACCAGTCTGACAAACGTGACCATTCCGGATAGCGTCACCACCATTGGTGCAAGTGCCTTTGATGGCTGCACCGGACTGACAAGTGTGACCATTCCGGATAGCGTCACCACCATTGGTGCAAGTGCC
>CAZIQE010000067.1:0-1788 GCA_964541385.1 uncultured Eubacteriales bacterium
CTGCGTTGCAAAAACGCAATACAGTTTTTCCGATGATCCCACCAAGCTGGGTGCGCCCGAAAACTTTACGGTGACCATTAAAAACATCAAGGTTTCTGCCGGCGCAGGATTTATCGTTGTTTTGACCGGCGATATTATGACAATGCCCGGTCTTCCCAAAGCCCCCGCCGCCGAGCGAATTGATGTAGATGAAAACGGAAGAATCACCGGTCTATTTTAAGAAACATCAAAAAAAGACCTCCATCAGGAGGTCTTTTTTTGATGATATTATTTGCAAACGTCCACCCAGCCGATGGGTTTCGCATATTGCTCCAATTCTTCAATCGAAAGTTCAATTGCGCTATTACTACTGCCGCAAGCCGGGAAAACCGTTTCGTGCTCCTTCAGAGAAACATCCAAATAAACAGATACGCCTTCATTGACTGCGAAGGGGCACACGCCGCCAACGGCGTGACCGATCCTTTCGGCGGCTTCCGTATACTGCATCATTTTCGCCTTGACCCCGAATTGCGCCTTATATTTTGGATTATCGATCCGGGCATCGCCGGCGGTAACCACCAGAACCGGCTGCTCTTTCACCCAAAAGGAAAGTGTTTTGGCAATTTTGCCGGGCGCACAATGCAAGGCTTGCGCCGCCAAATCGACTGTTGCGCTGGAAACCTCAAATTCCTGAATGCGATCGGCGATTCCGCATTCGGAAAAATACGCTTTTACACGTTCAATAGACATTTTAAAGCCTCTTTTTATTTCGATAATTTTGCAAAAATAAACACGATCAGGGCGATCACAGCCATCCCGACAAAGAGCCCCAGCATCCCCTGCCCCATCAAAACAAAGGAATTCACTAAATCGATCATTTCAAATTTCATTATCGTTTCCTCCTTATTTCATTAACTGGGGAATCAAATTTAAGATCATACCGCCGGCGAGCACCGAGGCGATCTGCCCGGAAACGTTTGCACCAACGGCGTGCATCAGAAGATGATTTTGATTATCGGCCTCCAATCCCAGCTTCTGGATCACTCGGGCAGACATCGGAAATGCCGAAATACCGGCGGCGCCGACCATCGGGTTCATCTTTTTCTTGCTGAACAGGTTCAAAAACTTTGCAAAGAAGACACCGGCGATGGAATCGAAGATGAACGCCACCAATCCTAAGCCCATAATAATCAGCGTTTCCACTTTAATGAATTGTTCGCCTCTCATACTGAAGGAAATCGTGATCCCCAGTAATAAGGTGACCAGATTCGCCAGCGTATTCTGGGCGGCATCACTTAAGGAATTCAAAACGCCGCATTCACGCAACAGATTCCCGAACATCAGAAAACCGACCAGAGAAACCGAAGAAGGTGCGATCAGACCGGCAATCACGGTAACGATCACCGGGAAGGCGATGCGCAGACCTTTGGAAACGGTTCCGGGGGTATAGGGCATTTTGATCTGCCGCTCTTTTTTGGTGGTGACCGCTTTGATCGCAAGGGGCTGAATAATGGGCACCAATGCCATATAGGAATAAGCCGCAACGGCAATGGGACCGGTATAGTTCGATCTTAACACCTGAGATACCAAAATAGAGGTGGGGCCGTCGGCGGCACCGATCATACCGATCGAAGCGGCATCCTTCAATTCGAAGCCGAACAAAACGGCAACGATCACAACGAAGAAAATACCAAACTGTGCGGCGGCACCGAATAAAAACATCTTCGGGTTGGAGAGCAGAGGCCCGAAATCGATCATGGCACCGATCCCGATAAACAGCAATAAAGGCATTGCCTCGGAAGCCTCAAT
>CAZIQE010000068.1:0-4953 GCA_964541385.1 uncultured Eubacteriales bacterium
CGACATCTTAACAGCGCAGGGCGACGGTTGCAAAATCTGCTACGGGCGTGGCACCGTTCCCGAAAAATACCGCAATATTGCAATTAAAATCAGCTCCCCGCTCGATAATAAAATACACGGCGTGTTTACACGCCTTTTTGACCTTCACGGCTTTTTCAGCAAAAGAGCCACCGAAAAACTCATCAAAGAAATCATCAGCTATGCGCCCGACGTTATCCATCTCCATAATATTCACGGCTATTATATTAACGTAGAAATTTTATTCGATTTTCTGAAAAAAGCCGATATTCCCGTTGTTTGGACGCTGCACGATTGCTGGGCAATGACCGGTCATTGTGCGCACTTTTCGGCAGTCGGCTGCGAGCAATACAAAACGGCGTGCAAAAACTGCCCGCAGCTGAAAGAATACCCCGCCACCTTCTATGGCGGGAACGTTTTGCGCAACTATATGCGCAAAAAAACCGCATTTACCGGGGTCAAAAGCCTCACGATCGTTACGCCTTCAAAATGGCTTGCCGAGGTCACCCGCCACTCCTTTTTGGCAGAATATCCGGTGATCCCGATTTATAACGGTGTTGACCTTGATATTTTTAAGCCGACCCCCAATGATTTTAAAATAAGGCACCGTATCCAAAACAAAAAAATGATTTTAGGCGTTGCAAACGTTTGGAACGATAAAAAAGGGCTTGGCGTATTTTTGAAGCTTGCCGAAAAGCTGGACGATGACCACAAAATCGTGCTCGTTGGGCTTTCGGATGCGCAGATCACGCAAATGCCCGATAATATCATTGCTCTCCCCCGCACAAAATCCGTCGCCGAGCTGGTTGAGATCTATTCCGCCGCCGACATTTTTATCAACCCCAGCATTGAAGAAACGATGGGGCTGACCACCGCCGAGGCGTTAGCCTGCGGCACGCCCGTTATTACTTATAATAAAACCGCCGTGCCCGAAATTCCCGATGAAACCTGCGGGATCATCGTGGAGCCCGGCGTGGACAACCTCCTATCGGCACTCGGCAGAATGGATTTTACCGCCGACGCCTGCCTGAACCGGGCAAAACAATTTGAAAAAAATCAACAATATTTAAAATATATTGATGTTTACAGAACGATAAAGGACTAATTTTAATGGAAATTCTGTATATTTCTTCCGTTCCGTCACCCGAGGAATTTGATCGGATCAAAACGAAAGTGAAACCCGATATTCTGCTCACCACCTACGGGATGAACGAATCGGGCTTCAAATTCCATACGCTTATTATGAACGGGATCGCCAAAAACGGCGATCGTATCCTCTCTCTTTGCGGGCGGAGCGTGAGCCGTGGCACCCACTTTGGGCTGTTTTGGAAAAAAATCACGCAAAAAAGCGGAATGATCGAACACCGCCATCTTCCGTTCATCAATTTTCCCCTTCTGAAGCATTTGACCATCGGGCTTTCGTTTTATTTTAATACCCTTTTTTGGCAGATCAAAAACCGGGGCAAGCAAAAGGGCATCATTATGGATGCTTCCTACGTTTCGGTTCTGCCGTTTGTCAATATGGCTTCTCTTGGCTTTAAAAGCAAAAGAACCGCCATATTCTGCGATATCTACGATTATATGGCAGACGTTCAGGATGCACGTGAAAACCAAAAAATTTCCTTTGTGAAAAGAGTGGCTAAAAGGGTCATTTCAAGGTGCTATAAGAGGCTTGATTCCTATGTATTCCTGACCGAGCAGATGAACGAGGTGATCAATCCCTACGGCAAGCCCTATATCGTGATGGAGGGGCTGGTTGATATCGATATGGAATCAACGCCTAATGAACTTTCCGATAAGGCGGAGGGCAAGGTGATGATGTACGCCGGCGCCATCCGTGCGCAATACGGCGTTAAAAATCTGATCGAAGGGTTTATGAAAATCCGAAACGAAGATGCAAGGCTTTGGATCTTCGGCGACGGCGATTATAAGGACGCCGTTCGGGATTTTCAGAAAAAAGATCCCCGCATCACCTTCTTCGGTGCGGTGCCCCTTAAAACGGTGATCGCATACGAGCTTCAGGCAACGGTGCTGATCAACCCCCGCCCTGCGGATAAGGAATTCACCAAATATTCCTTCCCTTCCAAAAATATGGAATATATGGCTTCCGGCACCCCGATCCTCACCACCCGCCTGCCCGGAATGCCCCAAGAGTATTATGATTATATCTATACCATCGACGGAAGCACCGCCGAGGATATCGAAATTGCGCTGAACAGAGTGCTGGCGCAATCCAAAGAAACGCTGCACGCATTCGGCAAAAAATCCAAGGATTTTGTTTTGCAGAAAAAAAATAACACGGTTCAAGCCCAACGAATCGTTGATTTGCTTCAATAGAGGGAGGTTAAAACCCAAGTATGGAAAAAATTACGAATAAAAAGGATGCCGTTCCGATCTGGCAGTATTTCTTTTGCGTGATCTTATTTTTATCGGCATTCATTTTCATAAAGCTGAACGTTTCCTTTACCAATAGCGGCGAGATCACCTTTTATCTGGTAGAGATCCTCGGGATCTTTTTATGTATCTTTCTGTTTTTTTATTCCTTTAAGCATTATAAAAACCTGACCAAAAACCGCAAGATCCTCTTTTGGACAGCCGTTGTTTCACAAGCGGCGTTTCTCCTGATCTATATCGCCCGCATTTTTATTGCCGGGTTGGAGATGAAGAGCATTCTGATCCTTGAATCCAATTTGCTGGTGTTCGGTTTATATCTGCTTATGCTCTTTAATATCATCTCCGCCGGATGTGTGATCACCTCTCTGAGTTATTTTTCGGCGGTTCTCGGGGTTTTGAGCGTTCTTTTGATCCTCTTTTCCCCGAAAAGCTATACCGACTGGCCCTTATTCAGTAACTCCGATTTTTATATTCTGACCTTCGGAAATGCGATCCGCACCTTTATTTTGGTCATTTGCCTGCCCTTAAGTGCGTTCCATTATTATCTTTCTCCCAGGGTGCGAAATGCCGTCTGCTTTTATCTGCACCTCGCCACAACCGTGATCTGCGGAATGATCTCCGGCGCACGGGTGAATTACCTTTGCATTCCTCTGGCGATCCTTCTGCTCTTTATTCTCTTTTTGCGGTTTATCCCCAAACGGCGGTGGCTGATGTCCCTGCTGATTCCCGGAGTTTCCGCCCTTTCCATTGTTCTGGTGTTCATTCTCTCGATCTTTTCCATGCGGATCTACACCCAATTGGTGCGCCTGGATATCACGAAGCAGGCGTTGGAGCTATTCCATATCGAATATATTCAAGGCGCAGAGCCTTCCCCGGACGATGTTCCGGAGTTTCCGGGTGAAACGGATCCGGATTTAGAGGATATGATCCATCAGGCGGAAAATTCCGCTCTGGAAAGCTCTAATTCCAGAGCGCATATGTGGAAATTGGCGTTCAGGGATATTCTGAAAGCTCCCTTTTTCGGCAACGGCTTAAAGCAATATGAATTTACCTTCAGCAACGGTCAAACGTTACCGATGCAGGCGCATAATTTTGTTCTGGAATATCTTTTGGGCTTTGGGCTGGTGGGCTTCCTATTATGGGCGGTTATGATGATCGCCCCGGAATGGATGCTTTTGAAAAAGGCACGCTTTAAATTCTGGAACGCTCCGGCTTTATGCTTTGCCCTCTGTTCTCTGGCGTTCGCCTGCGCCGGCGGCTTGTTCCAGCCCTATTTTCTCTATCCCTGCATTATGTTTTTTGTTTTCACGCTGATCGGATGCTATTTTATGAAAGGGGATCAAAGTGAATAAAATCTTTTCCCCGGCAATTAAAAAATTACTGCTGACCGTTTTTTCCCAGGGGATCATTCTGGGTCTTTCGGTGATCAGCACCATTGTGCTTCCCGAGCGGATGGGGCCCGAAAACTTCGGTTATTGGCAGATCTATCTTTTCTATCTGGCGTATTTGAATCTATTCGGACTCGGCTTTAACGATGGGATCGCCCTTTTCTACGGCGGCAAATACTACGACGATCTCCCCTTCAAAAAGATGAGAGCGAGTATGCGCATCGTTTATCTTTACCAACTCGTTCTCACCGTTTTGGGAATCGTTCTGGTGCGGGTCTTTTTTGATCCCGGCGTTTATCGAACGATCTATTTCTTTCTGGTGATCAATATTCCCGTAACCTGTATTCAATGCATCATTCTATCCACCTTTTTGGCGGTTGGGAGAACGGAATTTTATAATCTGATCAATCTGATCTTGAAGGTTCTTTCCGTTGCCTTTTATCTGGCATTGATTTTCTTCGGGTATAACGATCCCAGCCGGATGATCATTGCCGATTCCGTTGTTCGGATTGCCATCCTGCTGGTTTGCGTGATCGCAGGGCGTAAGCTTCTCTTCGGAAAAAGCGATTCCCTGAAAGAAGGCTGGCGGGAGCTAACGGAAAAGAGCAAGGCCGGCTTTCTGATCACTTTAGCGATGATCGCCTCGATGCTGATGCCGGTTTTGGGAAGATCCATCGTGGAACACCGGGAACCCATCGCCGTATACGGCATTTATTCCTTTGCGATGTCGCTCCTGACCGTCATCCTTTCCTTTACCAACGTTTTAGGCACGGTGATCTTTCCGCTTTTAAAGAGAATGCCGGAGGATGAAATGGCAAAAAGTTATTCAAAATTCGCCGTGATCTGCGATTGCTTTGTTGCCGTTGCCCTCTTCCTTTATCTGCCGTTGATCTTTATCGTTAAAAACATTATGCCGCAATATCTCTCGGCACTCCGGTATCTGCATTTTCTTTTGGCAATGTGTCTCCCGCTTGGGCGCACGCAGCTGCTGGTAACGCCGTTTTATAAAGCGAAACGCCTGGAAAAAGAGCTGTTTATTGCAAATTTGATCGGGATCGCCGCAATGTTTATATCATTGTTTGCATTTCATATGATTTTCCGGAGCGTGATCGTTGTGGCGATCTGCACCACCGTTGTGCTCACGGTTTGGACG
>CAZIQE010000069.1:0-4079 GCA_964541385.1 uncultured Eubacteriales bacterium
CGATTTTTATTCCATCAAATTTGTTACATTCACAAATTCAAGAGGTATGCGGAACGAAAACGGTTTCAGAAACGGAAATTAAATAAAAAAGCGCCGTTGCAAAACGGCGCTTATATCTTATATATTGACAAATCTATAAAATGTGTTATTATATATAAATAAAATATATAGTGAGGTTAAAAATGTCATTAAAAAGTATGACCGGCTTCGGCCGTGGAACAGGTTCCTTTGGCGGCCTGGATTTTACCATCGATATAAAGTCCGTCAATCACCGATTTTTTGATTTTTCATCCCGGATTTATAAGGAATATGCGTTTTTGGAGGCTCCCATTAAGAATCGCATTGCAGAATCGGTTTCCAGAGGAAAGGTGGATGTTTTTTTCCATACCGAGAAAAGTCAGTCCGGCGCTTCCTTGGATGCAAAGGTGGATTTTAATCTGGTTCGTGCCTATCTTCAGGCGGCTGATGCGATCTCCTCGGAATACGGTTTAAAAAATGATCTGACTGTTTCCAACGTTTTGAATATGCCGGACGTTTTAACGGTTGATCTTCCGGAAGTGAGTGAGGATGAAGTTAAAACGGCTGTGATGAACGGATTGGAAACGGCGTTGGAATCTTTCCTGGAAATGCGGAGCGTTGAAGGCGCAAAACTGAAGGCAGATCTCATCGGCAATCTGAATTTTATTGCGGATGCAGTTGCGGCGGTGGAAAAATTAGCCCCTGCTTCCATTGAAGCGTACCGTCTTCACTTGGAAGAAAAAATCCGTGAAACCCTTGCCGACCGAACCATTGATGAAAATCGCCTCTTAACGGAGGTTGCCCTATTTGCCGATAAGGTGGCGGTGGATGAAGAAACGGTTCGGTTAAAAAGCCATCTGGCACAATTCAGAGATCTTTTGGAGCAGGAAGGCTCCATCGGTAAAAAACTGGATTTTCTGGTGCAGGAAATGAACCGTGAGATCAATACGATCGGCTCTAAGTGTAATAGCATTGAAATAACAAGGATCGTTGTGGATGTTAAATCTTGTATTGAAAAGATTCGCGAACAGATCCAGAATGTTGAATGATGAGGCAGAAAAATGAAACTGATCAATATCGGCTTTGGTAATATGATAAATTCTTCCCGGATTATTGCGATTGTAAGCCCGGATAGTGCTCCCATCAAGCGTATTGTTCTTGAAGCCAAGGATAACCGTGTACTGGTGGACGCTACATACGGAAGACGCACACGAGCTGTAATCATAACGGATAGCAGCCATGTGATTCTTTCGCCGTTACAGCCGGAAACGGTTGCTAATCGGTTAACGGATAGTTATGATGAAGAAGGGGATGAAGATGATGAATAGGGGGAAACTGATTATCGTTTCCGGTCCCAGCGGAGTCGGAAAGGGAACGGTATTGCAGGAGGTTTTCAAGCAACTGCCGGATTTGAAGTATTCCATCTCTGCCACTACCCGTGAACCCCGGGAAGGGGAAACGAACGGCGTTGAGTATTTCTTTATTTCAAAAGAAAAATTTGAAGAGAAGATCCAACGGGGCGAGATGCTGGAATATGCCCAATATTGTAATAATTATTATGGTACTCCCGCCGATTACGTGGAAATGCAGCGTTCCGCAGGCTACGACGTGCTTTTGGAAATAGAACCGCAAGGTGCTGTTCAAGTGATGAAACAATGCGCCGATGCGATTTCAATTTTCATTTTGCCTCCCAGCTTGGATGAACTGGAAAAACGGCTGGCTAAGCGTGGAACCGAATCTGCAGAGGCTGTTATTGAAAGAATTGCCCGGGCAAAAACGGAGTTGAAGAATCAGCATTTATATCATTTTACGGTCGTCAACGATGATATTTCCGTTGCCGCCGAGCAAATAATTAAAATTATCAAAAAATAATTGGAGGACGAAATTATGTTGTATCCCGCAGTATCTGAATTGGAAAAGGCCACTAAGAGCCGTTACGCTTTGGTATTGATGATTGCCAAGCGTGCCCGTCAATTGGCTGAAGATGCCGAGAAAAACAAAATTGAACTGACCGATAAACCGGTTACAATGGCGATCAACGATATCGCCGACGGAAAGGTTTTTATTAAAAATCCCGAAATTGTAAGCGGTGACGAATAACTGCGATGGCAACGGAATGTCGGGTTGCAATCGATCAGATTGTTCAAAAAATCGATATTGATTACACTTACCGTGTTCCTGATAGCCTGATGAAAGCGATCCGACCCGGTATGCGGGTTTTAGTGCCGTTCGGAAATTCTAATCAGTTGAAAAAGGCGATGGTTTTATCCGTTCAGGAGGGCGAAACCGGATCGGAATTGAAGGAACTGATCCGGCCTTTGGATCGGGAGCCGATTTTAAGTGAAATTCATTTAAAATTGGCAGATTGGATGGCGGATCAGTATTTTATCACACGCTATCAGTCTTATCACTCAATGATTCCCAGAGGGTTGGACTATAAAGTTAATGAGATCTTTGCTTTAAAGAACGATTTAACGGAGTTTCCGCCGGAATATAACGAGCTGGTTGCTTATTTAAAAGAAATCGGGAAGCCGGTTAAGCGCAGCGATTTTCCGGCAAAATTCAAAAAACTCTGTCTGCCTGCTTATCGTGACGGCGTTTTGGTGGAAGAGATTTCTTCTGTGCGGAATATCGGCGATTTGAAGGAGAAAAAGATCCGCATGGCGGTAACCGCCGATGAGGCGGAGCGTTATCTTTCGGAATTGGATCATCGCTTTGAAAAGCAACGGGATCTATTGGGGCTTTTTCTGGATGAACCGGTTCTTTCGGCAAAGGATGCGCTTTATTATTCCGGATGCGGCCCTTCAACCGTTAAAACCTTGCAGAAAAAAGGGTTGATCGAGGTTTACAGCGAATCCCGCCAGAGAATGCCCTATCAATCGATGGAACGTTCCGTTTCCCGGGAAGAGCTTCATCTGGAAGAAGAGCAGAAGAACGCATACGAAGGGATTTCCCGCAGCTCCGGCGAAGGGAAAACGCATTTGCTTTACGGTGTGACCGGTAGTGGAAAGACACACGTTTTTATGCGGCTGATGGATGATATGGTCGCCGCCGGTCGCTCTGTTTTGATGATGGTGCCGGAAATTGCGTTAACACCACAGATGCTGGAGCGGTTTTATCGCCGCTACGGCGACTGTGTTTCGGTGCTTCATAGCGGCTTGACTTTAGGTGAAAAAGCTGATGAATGGCGTAAGATCCATCGGGGCGATGCCAAAATTGTTGTTGGAACCCGAAGTGCGGTTTTTGCTCCGTTGATGAACCCCGGGTTGATTATAATGGATGAGGAACACGAGGCTTCCTATAAATCCGAAACAACCCCTCGCTTTCATGCCCGTGACGTGGCTCGCTTTTTATCTCACTATTGGCAGGTTCCTCTGGTATTGGCGTCTGCCACGCCATCGATCGAAAGCTATTATCTGGCGGAAAAGGGTCAGTATCTTTTGCATACGATGAACCGGCGTTATTCCAACGCCGCATTGCCGCAGGTTCGTTTGGTGGATATGCGCAGCGAAATGATTTCCGAGGGCTCGATCCTATTTAGCGAGGAATTGGTTCAGGCTTTAAACGAAGCTCATAAAAACGGGGAGCAGTCCATTCTGTTTTTAAATCGGCGTGGAATGCATTCGGTGGTGGTATGCTCTTCCTGCGGCGAAGTGGCAAAATGCCCCGGCTGCGGAATTGCGCTTACTTTTCATAAGGCAAACCAAAGATTGATGTGCCACTACTGCGGTTATAGCATCAGAGCCTATTCGGCTTGTCCCGCTTGCGGAAGCGAACGCCTTTCTATGCTGGGGATGGGCACGCAATTTGCCCAAGAGGAATTGAAAAAGCTCTTTCCGGATATCCGTATTCTGCGAATGGACGTGGATACCGTGGATTCCTATCTTTCCTATGGCGATTTGCTTTCGGAATTCCGCAAAGGAAAATACGATGTGATGCTGGGTACGCAGATGGTTGCCAAAGGGCTGGATTTTCCCAACGTGACGTTAGTTGGCGTTTTGCAGGCGGATATGTCCCTATATAATAACGACTTCCGTGCCAACGAACGGACGTTCAATCTT
>CAZIQE010000070.1:0-3924 GCA_964541385.1 uncultured Eubacteriales bacterium
GAGGCAAAGGCATCCTTTTTAACGGTTCACGGCCGCACCCGAAATGAATTTTATAGCGGCAAAGCCGATTATGCGGCCATTCGCAAAATCAAAGAGCACATTTCGATCCCCGTGATCGCCAACGGCGATGTTACCGACGGGTGTTCCGCAAAGCGGATTTTGGAAGAAACCAAAGCGGATGGAATTTCTTTAGCGAGAGGCGCATTAGGCTCCCCGGATGTTTTTTTAAGAATCAAAGCCTTTTTGTCCGGCGAAGAGGCAACAGAACCCTCCTTAAAAAAACGTTTTGATCTTTGCTTAAAGCAACTCCGATATACCGTTGAGGATAAAGGGGAAGAGAAGGGGTGTATTGAATTTCGAAAGCATATGCTCTGGTATCTTAGGGGCATCGATCACGCTTCTTCTTTTAAAGTGGCGGCAGGTCGAATGCGCTCTGTGGAAGATTGCAAAAAAATAATCGATGAAGTGCTTTTTGTCAATAAAGGAGAATCATAAGATGTTTGATGCTGTAAAAGTGAAAAATGATTGCGTTGCCTGGATCCGGCAATTTTTTGAAGAAAACGGGCACGGATGCAATGCCGTGGTTGGAATTTCCGGCGGGAAGGACAGCTCCGTTGCGGCGGCGTTATGCGTGGAGGCGTTGGGCAAGGATCGTGTGATCGGTGTATTGATGCCCTGCGGCAAGCAAAATGATATCGATATGGCGTATTTGCTCGTAAACCATCTGGGCATCAGGCACTATGAGATCAACGTGAAGGATGCCATCGAAGGTCTTAAAAAAAATTTGCCTTCTGATTTTGAAATCAGCACGCAAAGCCACACCAATCTGCCGCCCCGTATCAGAATGTCGGCATTATATTTGGTTTCCCAAAGCTGCAACGGCAGGGTTGTTAATACCTGCAATCTCTCGGAGGATTGGGTGGGTTATGCAACCCGCTATGGGGATGCGGCAGGCGATTTCAGTCCGCTCAGTCAATTAACGGTGCGGGAGGTCAAGGAAATCGGAAGGGTACTGGGCTTGCCCGATGTTTTGGTGGATAAAGTGCCCATCGACGGTCTCTGCGGGAAAACAGACGAGGAAAATCTCGGCTTTACCTATGCGGAATTGGATCGTTATATCCGGGAAGGAGAAATCGATGACCCCGAAAAGAAAAAAAGGATCGATACCCTTCATCAAAGAAACCTTTTTAAACTGCAATTGATGCCTTCATTTAAGCCCGAATTATAAAAAAATGCCTCCGGCTTTCGCCGGAGGCACTTTCCTTAATCTTTATCTTCGCCGGTTTCAATAAGCTCCCGATCCTTCGGTCGGGCATATTCCGCCGCTTCCGTCGGCTTGCCTTGTTTGGCTAAGCCTTGCGTGATGGCGGCACTCACAAAATAATAGATCACAGCGAATACCGGCACGCCCAGCATCATTCCCAAAACGCCGAAAAGACCGCCGAAAAGGAAGATGGCAAAGATGATCCAAAGCGGAGAAAGACCCACCTGCTGACCCTGGATCCTGGGGCCGATAATATTGGAATCGATTTGCTGCATCACCAGTACAAAAACCAGATACCAAACAAACATTTTCGGCTCAACGATCAAAATGATGATCGCCGGCGGAACCGCGCCGATCCAGGGACCGAAATAGGGGATGGTATTAAATAATCCTAAGATAATGGAGTTTAAAAGGGCATAGGGGAAGCCGATAATCGTCATGGCAATATAAGACATCGCCGCAACCGCCAATGCATCCAATAATTGCCCGGTAATAAAATGCAGGGTCTTTTCGTGGGCAACGTGCGCCACCTCCAGCACCCGGCGATAATGCTCTTTCTTTCGTACCAAAACGTTCAGGAACCGTTTGCAGTTGGCAATGATTTTTTCCTTGCCGGCAAGAAAGTAAACGGATACAATGGAGCCAACAAAGAAATAGAGCATCCAGGAGCCGAACTGCACGGTGGCAGACGCCAGCTTCGGCAAAACGGTGGTCAGAGAATCGCCGATGGTCTTCACCGCCTGACCTACCAGCGAATCGATCTGGGTTTTATAATTGATGTAAAATTCATTGATGCTGGGGTGGTCTTCAATATATTTCAGAGCCGTATCGATAAAGGAATTATAGTAGGCGGGAATCCCGTTGACTAATTTCGTGATACTGGTGATCAACTGCGGAATTAAAAATGCGATCACCCCGCCGATGATCAAGATATAAAAGGCGTAAACCGTGAGAATACTCAATGTTCTGCGTAATTGGGGGCGTTTGATTTTTTTATAAACCTTATCCTCCCAAAGCTTCAAAAAAGGATTTAAAATGTAAGCGATGAAGAATCCCACGTAAAAGGGCGTAAAAAGCAGAAGGATTTTTTTGATCCACGCCGCAACGCTGCCTAAATTCAGTAAAAGCAGAATTAAAACCGCAAGAGCCGCCAGCACCGAGAAAGCGAGATACCCCCAACTGCGTTGTTCTTTATTGATCGGATATTTCATTTTTTTCACCTCTCTCATTATTATATACGATTATTCTTGAATTTACAATGATTGTTTGGTATACTTTTTCTATCAATGCTTTAAGGAGAATCAATTTGTTCACACCTCACTATTTATTACCGGATGTTTTTGCCCTTTCCGATGAGATGATCGAAAAGCTGGGCATTCGGGGAATCATTTTCGATATCGATAATACGCTGGTCAGTTATAAAACGCCGAAGCCCACCGAAAAGGTTCTGGCGTATCTTGCGCATCTAAAGGAGCTGGGAATTCAGGTGGCGATCGTTTCCAATAACAGCCGCCGGCGGGTTTCCCATTTTGCGGAAGGCTTAGGGATCCCGGCATACCACCGCAGCGCAAAACCGTTGGGCGTTTTTTTGCATAAAGTACGCCGCCGGTTCAACCTGCCTGCCAAGAACATCGCCTTGGTGGGGGATCAGGTCTTTACCGATGCGCTGGGGGCTAATTGCGCCGGAATGATCTCCGTATTGGTGGATCCCATTGAATTGAAGGAAAATGCGTTCTTTCGGTTAAAGCGAAGTCTTGAAAAACCGATTATTGATAGAAAACGCAGAAAGGATCAGTTAAAATGACTTATTTTGGCCCCGGCGGAAACTGTGAATGGTTTAAAGAAAGCGGAAATAAAACGTCCGATCAGATGCCTGCCTTTTTGAAAAGCGTGGGGCTGGATGCCTATGAGGTGGAATGCGGGCGTGGTGTCCGGATGAATGAAGGGGTAGCCGCCCGCCTTAAAACCGAGGCGGAGCGCTGCGGCATTTTGCTTTCGGTTCACGCCCCCTATTATATTTCGATGTCCTCCGTGGAGCCGGAAAAGCGGGAGAACAGCATTCGCTATCTCTTGGAGAGTGCGGCTCTGGCGAAAAAAATCGGTGCCGGTCGGGTGATCTTCCATTCCGGCTCCTGCGCTAAAATGAGCAGGGAAGAGGCAACGGCTCTGGCGGTTGAAACGCTGTAAAAAGCGGTGGACGCCTACCGTGCCGAAGGCTTTGAGGATATCATCCTCTGCCCCGAAACCATGGGGAAAATCAACCACTTAGGCTCTCTGGGCGAGGTGATGACGCTCTGCAAAGTGGATGATTCGATTTTGCCAACGATCGATTTCGGCCATCTCAATGCCCGGGAACAGGGACTTTTTTTCACCGCATCGGATTATGAAAAGGTCTTTCAGGTGATGGAAGATGCATTGGGTGTCTGGCGTGCTTCGCACTTTCACGCTCATTTTTCCAAGATCGAATATACTGCCGGCGGAGAAAAAAGGCATCTGACCTTTGAGGATACAGAGTACGGCCCCGAATTTTCGCCCTTGGCAGAAATTCTGGTCAAAAGGAACGCCGAGCCGATTATCATCTGTGAATCTGCGGGTACGCAGAGTAAGGATGCGCTGGAAATGAAAAAAATCTACGAGAATTCCAAGATTTTACTTGAAAA
>CAZIQE010000071.1:0-1583 GCA_964541385.1 uncultured Eubacteriales bacterium
TGGGGAAGGCGCCTATCTTGCCGCCGGTTTTATCGATCAGCATATCCATGGCTATGCCGGCGAGGATGCGATGACCCATACTCCCGCCCATATTGCGGCAGCGCTTCCCGCCAACGGGGTCACCGCCTATCTGCCCACCACGATGACGCAATCCAAAGAGGCTATCGACCGGGCAATGAATTGGGTGCGGGAGGCAATGAAAAAAACCGAAGGCGCCCGGGTGTTGGGCTGCCATATGGAAGGCCCCTTCATTGATGAAGCGAAAAAGGGTGCCCAGCCGGGCGAATATATCATTCCGCCTTCTGTTGAGATGGTGGAAGCCTATCGTGACGTGATCAAGATCGTGACCTATGCACCGGAAAAGGATGAAGACCATACGTTTGTGAAGGCTCTGCGGAGGATGGGCATTGTGCCCTCTGTCGGTCATACTTCGGCAAATTTCGCAGCTGCCAAGGCGGCTTATGAAAACGGCGCAATGAGCACCACCCATTTCTTTAATGCGATGCCGCCCCTCCATCATCGGGAGCCCGGCGTGATCGGCGCCGCTCTGAACGGGGATGCTTATATTGAACTGATCGCCGATACCATCCATGTGAATCCCAATCTGTTCTCCGTTTTGGCAAGATTGAAAAAGGATCGCCTCTGCCTCATCACCGACTGTATGGAAGCGGGCGGTCTGCCGAACGGCGAATATGCTTTAGGCGGTCAGCCGGTATTCGTGAAGGATGGGTTCTGCACCCTGAAGGACGGCACCCTGGCGGGCTCCGTTCTGAAGCTGAACGTGGCAATTCGCAATATGGCAAAATACGGCGGCGTTACCTTGGCGGAAGCCGTTTCTTTCGCAACGGAAAATCCTGCCCGCCTTTTGGGCGTTGCGGATCGGATGGGCACCTTAAAAGAAGGTACGCTGGCGGATTTTGTGCTGATGGACGAAGATTGCAATGTGAAATCCACCTTTATCGGCGGCAAGCTTGTGTATAAAGCCTGAATCCGGTTGCTAAAAAAAGCGATATTTCCCGAAAAAAAGGGTTGAAACTTCAAGGGAAACTAATTATAATAGACATATCTGTGAATTTCAAAAAGAGAAATTTTGGAAGGAGAAATACATCATGAACTATTCACATGAAGTTGAAAGAATGTGCGTAGTTGCCAAGGGTCCCCACCACGGCCCCGCTCCCATCCCCGAAGAGGGCAAATGGGTAAAGGCAACGCAGATCACTGATATCAGCGGCCTGTCCCACGGTATCGGCTGGTGCGCTCCTCAGCAGGGCTGCTGTAAGCTCACCCTGAACGTGAAGGAGGGCATCATCGAAGAAGCCCTGGTGGAAACGCTGGGCTGCTCCGGTATGACCCACTCCGCCGCTATGGCAGCCGAGATCCTGCAGGGGAAAACCCTGCTGGAAGCATTGAATACCGATCTGGTATGCGATGCCATCAACGTGGCAATGCGTGAAATTTTCAAGCAATTGGTCTACGGTCGCACCCAAACCGCTTTTTCCGAAGGCGGCTTGCCCGTCGGTGCTTCTCTGGAAGACCTCGGCAAGGGCTTGCGCTCCCAGGTGGGACCGATGTTCGCCACAAAA
>CAZIQE010000072.1:0-4744 GCA_964541385.1 uncultured Eubacteriales bacterium
TGAACCGATTCGGTACCTTCCGGGATCTTTTCCATGCCGATTCGGAAACGCTGCAGAAAATCGAATATATGGGCGAAAACAGCGCCTGGTTCATTCGGCTCTTATCGGAGCTGTTTCGCCGCTATGCCTTGGAATTTTTTAACGGTCCCCAAAAGCTGGATACCCATTCGGCACGGATCCGTTATTTTCTGCCGCACTTTATGGGGCGGGTGGAGGAGTGCGTGTATGCGGCCTTTTTGAACGAGCAATTTGAAGTGGTTCGGGCAGAGCTGGAGTATACGGGCTCCGCCGAGGCGGTGGAGATCCACAGCGACCGGATATTGAAAACCCTGAAGGCGCTTCCGGGCTGTAAAAGGGTGGTGCTGGCGCATAACCATTTTCACACGACCATTCCCTCCTTCCACGACGTTGCCGCCACTAAATCGATTTATAAAACGCTGATGAAACGGCAGGTCACCCTTATTGATCACGTGATCATCTGCGGGGATCACGGCCGTTCCATGGAGGAAGACGGATATTTGAGCAAGATCAAGGAGGAATTGGGCGAAGGAAAGAATTTCACCTATTAGGCAAATAGCAAGCCCCCGAGGACTCAATCCTCGGGGGTATTTATTAATTTTTTCGGTAAATTTCCATCAATCCCTTGAGCAAAAGATCCTCATCCAGAATGATCTTTTCTTTGCAAAGGGGTGCTACCGAAGCCGCCAATCCGCCGGTTGCAACAACGGTGCAGGGTTGACCCAGCTCGGCTTGAATTCGCTGCACCATCCCGTCGATCATAGCGGCGTTGCCGTGCATAATGCCGCTTTTCAGGCAATCCACCGTGTTTCTGCCGATCACCTTTTTGGGCGATTCAAAGGAAAAACGAGGCAATTGACTGGTGCGGCTGATGAGAGCGTCGGCGGACGCCGCCATCCCGGTGGTGATCACGCCGCCTGAATAGCTTTTATCGGCGTTGATCACGGAAAAGGTGGTGGCGGTGCCCATATCGATAATGATCAGGGGCGTGGGATATTCCTTGATCCCCGCAACCGCATCCACAACGAGATCGCTGCCCAGCTGAGCGGGATTATCGATCGTGATGCTGAGACCCGTTTTGATGCCGGGACCCACCACTAAGGGCGTTACGCCGCAGTATTTTTCAATGGCACGCTTGAAGGTGTTGGTCACCGAGGGCACCACCGACGAAAGGATGGCGCCGGTGATCTCCGTGCGGGCGAGACGATGCATTTCCAATGCGGTTTTCACCGTGACGGCATATTCCAGGTCGGTGGCCATCCGGTTGGTGCTCACCCGCTCCCGGAATAAAATGCGCTCTTCGTTGAAGCAGCCGATCACGATATTGGTGTTTCCGATATCAATGGCTAAGATCATTTTTGATTTCTCTCATTCATTTTTAAAAGTGGGATGGATACGGCACCGGAAAGAAGCGCCGCAACGATCGCTTCCACCGTTCCGTTGATGAATACAACCGAAAGGATCACGCCGAATAACGCCTCAAAGGCGATGTTCTTTGCCGCCGCCCATTGCTGGCCGAAGAAGAGATAGATCATACTCATCACCAGAATGGTATTGGTCATGGAGCCGCCGATCCCGGCGGCGATAAACGAGAACTTGCTCCAATGCTTCCGGTTGGCGAGCAATCGGCTGATACCCCGGTAGATAAAATAGGGAAGCACCCCGCAAAGGATCCGGGGCAGAAAACAGATGATCAGCGAGAGGGGATTCCCGCCCACGCCGCCGATATTCACGAACGGCGAAAAGCAAAAGGAAGTGGCACCGGGCTGGAGGGTATTGTTTAAAAGGCTGGTCAGCCCGAAAACGCCGCCTAAAAAAGCACCGGCTTTCGGTCCCAGAACGATGGAGCCGATGATCACGGGGATATGCACGGTGGTGGCTTGGATGGCAAGAATGGGGATTTTGATGTACCCAATATTCGGCACAAACGCCAGGATCAGCAATACCGCCAAAAGCAATGCCAATTGCACCAGTTTCAAAGTTTTTGCGTGGTTCATAATGAATTCCTCCTTGTTATTATGCCCCAAAGGGCTACAATACAAAAACGCATCAGATCCCGTTTTTCGCCGGTCAAATTCCGAAGATATTTGCCAAGGAAGCGAAAAACAAGCGGTTTCAGCCGCATTATATCACTTTTATCTTTAAATTTCAATATTTATATGCTATAATGTTTAAAAATCCCGAAAGGAAAGGGGAAAACCGAAATGCTAAAGGGAAAAACCGTTTTATTGGGCGTTACCGGCGGGATCGCCGCCTATAAAATTCCGAATCTGGCACGGATGCTGAAGAAGCTGGGTGCCACCGTTCATGTGATAATGACCCGGAACGCCGCCAATTTCATCAATCCCATCACCTTTGAATCCCTTTTGGGCACCAAATGCCTGATCGATACCTTCGACCGCAACTTTCAGTTCAGCGTGGAGCACGTGGCTCTGGCGAAGCAGGCGGATTGCGTAATGATCGCTCCCGCCAGCGCCAATGTGATCGGCAAGATCGCAAACGGCATTGCCGACGATATGCTCACCACCACCGTTATGGCGTGCCCCTGCAAAAAGATCATTGCGCCGGCAATGAACCATCATATGTACCATAACCCCATCCTGCAGGAGAATCTGGAAAAGCTGGCACGCTTCGGCTATGAGATCATCCCGCCGGCACGGGGAATGCTGGCGAACGGCGATATCGGCGACGGCAGGATGCCCGAGGAAGCCCTTTTATTGGAATATATTTTAAAAGAAACAGCGTTTGAAAAAGATCTTTCGGGCAAAAAAATTCTGGTTACCGCCGGTGCCACCCGGGAACCCATTGATCCGGTGCGGTTCATCACCAACCATTCCTCCGGCAAAATGGGATGCGCCATCGCCAGAGCGGCGATGTTCCGGGGCGCAGCCGTCACGTTGGTGCACGGGGCGATGGAAGTGCCGGCTCCCTATTTTGTGGAGGCGGTTCCCGTTACCACCGCCGAGGAGATGTATGAGGCGGTGATGACCCGTGCGCCGGAGCAGGATATCATCATCAAAGCCGCCGCCGTGGCAGACTATACCCCGGCGCAGACCGCCGACCGTAAGATCAAGAAAAAAGAAGGAGATCTGAATATTTCCTTAAAGAGTACCCGGGATATTCTGGCGGAATTGGGCAAAAAAAAGAACCCCGGTCAGATCCTTTGCGGGTTTTCCATGGAAACGGATCATCTTCTGGAAAACGCCTCGGCGAAGCTTGCCAAAAAGAACTGCGATATGATCTGCGCCAATTCCATCTGCACCGAGGGGGCAGGCTTCGGCGTGGATACCAACGTTTTAACGATCCTCACCAAAAACGGGGTCGAGCCCTTGGAAAAAATGTCCAAGGATCAGGCGGCGAATGAGATTCTGACCCGATTAAAGAACCTTTAATGGGCGCAAAAATCCTTGCTTTTTGCGGATCCTTGTGGTAGAATATAGAAAATTCAATATGGCAGAGTAGAGATCGGCGGGTTTTAGTGCCCGGGGAACGGGGAGTTGTCCCCGGGACGAATAACTTCAAAAGAGTTTGCCGTGCCGATTCTCGCATCCCGCTGCCGCAGAACGGAGCTCCTTTCCGCAATGTGGCAACTTGCCGTTTGCAGAAAGGAGTTTTTATGCATATTTTTAAAAAAAGCTATTGGCTGGCCGCCCTGGGGGAATTGAAAAATCTCAGGCGGATCCTTTTTGCCGCATTGATCTGCGGCGTTACTGTCGCTCTGGACGGATTGGTCAGGATCCCCGTTTTGCCGGGGGCGTTGGAGATCAAGGTCACCTTCTTCATTATTGCGCTGGGCTGCGCCGTCTACGGTCCGGTGATGGGCGCTTTGGTGGCGGTGGCAACGGATACCTTGAGCTTCTTCATCTTTTCGCCCGGCTTCGCCTATTTTCCCGGCTATATGCTGACAGAGATTCTGGTTTCGGTCATTTATGCCCTCTTTTTATACCGGCAAAAGATCACCGTGACCAAGCTCTTCGCCGCTAAATTCTGCACCAACTACTTCGCCCACGTCCTGCTCAATTCCCTTTGGGCATCCATTTTGATGGGCAAGGGGTATCTTTACTATTTCTGGAGCGGGCTTTTAAAAAACAGCCTGCTCCTGCCTCTGGAAGTATTCATTATGGCTCTGTTTTTCGGTCTGCTGCTGCCGGCGTTTGCCAAACTGGGTCTTTTGCCCGCCCAGGATGCGCAGTCGGTGGGCAGATTGCGGGCGGGCAAAAGCTTTCTGCTGATTATGGGGCTCGATTGCCTGCCGGCAGGGGCGTGCGCTTTGATCTTCCAAGCCCGGAAAGGGCTTTCCGGGGTCTATACCCTGTTCAGCGGCGTGCTGATCGCCGCCGGAATCGTGCTATTATTCATTTATTGCTTTACTTTATGGAAGGAAAAACAGAATATCACCGAAAATGAACACCCCAAAAGCTAAACGCTTTTGGGGTGTATCAGCGTGTCAAAAAACTCAATTTTTTAATTTTTGACACGCTGGGAGACTCTCAAAAAAGAGTGCCGAATTCGTCAACTCGACCCGAAGTTGTACATAGGTACTACGAGAGGGCGAGTTGGCGGATAGCAGAAAATTTCATTCAAAACTCGGCTACAGCCGAGTTTTTTCCTTTAAAATAGAACAATAAGAAAGAGAATTGACTATCCATTTTATCAAGCAATCAAAATAGGTAGTTACTTTATCAATATTTCATTTTCTGCGGTCGGTGCCTTTTTTGACAGTCTC
>CAZIQE010000073.1:0-3241 GCA_964541385.1 uncultured Eubacteriales bacterium
CTCAACAGAACGCCGCCGACAATATCCGTGAGCCAATGAACGCCGGAAACAAGCCTGCCGATGACCATAAAAGCAATAAAGGCGGAAATTGCAAAAGAAACGATATTGCGGAGCGTTCTGTTCTTTATGCGGCGATCGCATTGCAGCATCGCCGTTGGCATAACGCACATCACCAGCATCGTTGTGGAAGACGGATAAGACGCCTCCAAATATCCGTTGATCAACACCGGTCTATAGTTGATAACAACGCTCTCAAAAAACAAATAGGCGGCAATGACAACAATGTAAAATCCACCTAAAATGAGAAGATCGAGATCAACCTTGCGAAGCCTTTTGCGCCTGATCCATTGCACAAGCCCAAGCACGCCGAATCCCGCACACACGAAAATCGGCACAAGACCAAGCCAATCCGTTATGTGGTACAGCCCGAAGTGAACGCCCGTTAAATGATGAACAAAGCCGTTGATGCCGGCAAATCCCACCGAGGAGCCCTGCGGGCCGATCGCACGCACATCCACAAGGCAAATTGCCGCTGTCCATAGCAGAAACCCTGCGAGCAGACACATTGAAGTGATGAATTTTTTTCTGATTCTTTTCATTTTTTCTTCCATCCTTTTGATTTTGTATTTTGGCTTTCGCCTACATACAAGTTTAAAAAATGAGGATGAAAAAGGAAAGAATGGAACCGTCACACCGGCGATACGCTTCGTGTCGTTACCGTTTTATCAGCATAAAAGCCTTGATCATTAAAAATGCAAATACAAATATCGCCGCATAGGGCTGTTTACCGATGATGAAAAGGCATACGCCGCCGGCACTTAAAATCAAAGACAAACTACGCTTGCCTTCTTCCCAAATTCTGCGGCGGCAGTTTTGAAATGCCAGAGTCAGGATGCCGAGTATTATAGCAATACACACAAAAGCAAAATATGCAATTTTTAAATAGGGTTGAATCCCGCTCAGCGTGAGAAGCGATACCGCCCCGATAACGCCTTCCGCTTTCTCGCCGAAAAAGGGCAGAAACAGCAATAATGCCATTCCAAAATCAAGCAGACCGAAAACCAAATCTCGGATCGTTCTCTCTTTTTCCTTGCGGTCATTTTCGGCGATCGCCAGTATTTCTTCGCCGGATAGCAATTCGTCTAAGGAAACCGAGAAAAATTTTGATATCGCCTTCAACGACTCTATATTCGGGAATCCACGCCCCGACTCCCACTTTGAAATCGCAGTTCGGGACACATACAGGATTTCCGCCAATTCCTCCTGCGTGAGTCCTTTGCGCTTTCTCAGTTCTTGTATTTTTTCATTAAATTCCATTTTTTGCTTCACCCCATTTGAAATTATATCATACTTTTATAACTTTTTCCACCCGCTTCGGATCATACACTTGAAAAAAGGCAGGTTACGTGTTATAATACGCCTACAAGCAATGGCTTGAATATTTTTTTGGAGAGTGCTTTTTGAAAAACACCATTCTTTCGGAGATTGTATTGTAAACGGGAGGTTTGCAAATACATTCTCGGCAATCCTCTCGTATTTTGAGCGTCAACGATTTATGAAAGGATTTAAAAATGAAAAATTTGACGATACGTTTAGAAACCGAAAAAGACTACAGAGCAGTAGAAGAGTTGACTCGGGAGGCGTTTTGGAACGTTTATAAGCCGGGTGCGGATGAACACTATTATGTGCACGAGATGCGCAATCACCCCGACTTTATTCCGGAACTTGCATTCGTGCTTGAGCTGGATGGCAGGATCATCGGCAACGCTATGTATACGAAGGCGTGGCTTGAAAACGAAAACGGAGAGCGCAAGGAGATCCTCTCTCTGGGGCCGATTTGCGTGGCTCCCGCATATCAAAGGCAGAAATTCGGCAAAATGCTGATCGAGCATACCTTTGAGGTTGCACGCAAGATGGGATATGATGTGAACATCAATTTCGGCAATCCGGGCAACTACATCAGCCGTGGTTTCGTGAGCTGCAAAAAGAAGAATGTCAGTTTTATTGAGGAAGGTAACTTCCCGACGGCACTTCTCGTTTGCGAACTTGTGCCCGGCGCACTTGACGGCGGAAAATGGATGTATATCCCAAGCACCGCCGACCAATGTTGCGAGGATACCGCCGCAGTTGAAGCATTTGACGCAACCTTCCCGCCGAAAGAAAAGGCGTGGAGGCCGAGCCAAGAGGAATTTTATATCTACAGCCATTCATCGGTAGTCCGCTAAACAAAAAAATAACCGCTGAGGAATCTTACGAAACCTCAGCGGTTATTTTTTATCGTTTCTTATAGACCACAAGTTCCGGATTTTCTCCGTTTTCTTCATAGGAGCAAACAAGCAGAAAATCCATATTGGCGGCGATGCCGATGCATCGACTGCCGCCGAACGCACATTCCAGCTGACTGCCGAGATAAGTGGCATTATCATCAAGGAATTTCACCGTTTGACCGTTCGGGAGCCGATATTCCAAATTGATAAAGCTGCCGGACAGCACGTTAAGATTTTCAATTTTGGGCAGACCCTCGATATGAAGCAGGGTATTGAATTCCCGGATAAGCTGCTGCTTGAATTCCTCAAATTTCTCCTTGCCGCCAATACCGTTATACTGTTTCCAAAAATCCATTGTGAAATCGCCGTCGGCATAGCACCATCCGCAGTAGTTCTCATTGAAGGCACCGTCCTTCTCACGGCTGATATCGGTGTCCTTCAACGGCATACCGCAGCATTGACAGACAAGCTCACGGGGAGAGCCAAGGAGCGTGTTGATGGAAACGTCAAAGAGTTTTGAGAGAAGCTTGAGCGTTTCGGTGTTGGGGATCGTTTCGCCGTTTTCCCAGCGACTGACCGCCTGACGGGTAACGAAAACCTTTTCCGCAAGTTCGTCTTGAGAGAGGTTATTTTTGGTTCTGAGTTCCAGGATGATATCTTTTGTTTTCATTTATTTCACCGCCTTCATTTTTCTTTACTTTTATTATAGCAGTTCAAACAACGTTTAACAAGCAACTATCCGTTGCTAAAGGGGGAGTGCATCGGCACTCCCCCTTTAATATTATTTAATAATTAAATTGATCAGTTTACCTTTTATATAGATGACTTTTGCAATACTTTTACCCTCCAGCAAAGGCTTGATCTTTTCATCGGCGGAAACGATCTCCATAACGGCATCCTGCTCTGCTTCAGCGGGGATCACCACACGCCCTTTCAGTTTGCCCAGAATCTGAACTGCGATCTCGACCTGAGAG
>CAZIQE010000074.1:0-7818 GCA_964541385.1 uncultured Eubacteriales bacterium
TCCAATAATTCTCCGGCGGCAAACACGCCCCGGCTCCGCTTCAATTGCAGATCCTCATACCGGAGCTCTTCGCCCGCCAATCCCCCGGCGGTTACCTGGGAATTCAGATACCCGGCGGTGCCGGTGCCTGCGAAGGGGAGTGCCTTCATCCGGGCGGCGAGTGTCCTTAATTGCCCGTCGGTGATCTCGCCGGCGGGGGCGGCAAGGGGGATGCCGTTTTCCTTGATCATCACCAAGCCGATCCGCTTATGGATCAAGCCCGATAGAAAATGCTCCGCCGGTCGATTCGCCAGCCGTTGCCGCCGCTCAAAAAGGGCGGCGGTCAATTCGTTTAAGGAGTAAGCGGGGAAAAGATCCAGCCGCACCTCCCAATTGCCGGGCTCCGAAGCGAATCGTGAAATTTGCAGAATGGGCGGACCCGAAAGCCCGTAATCGGTGAATAAAACCTCGCCGTGCTCGGTTCGGAGCGTTTTTCCCTCCCGGCAGATGGAGCAGCTTGCGATCCATTTGATGCCCTTCAACTGGCGGGTGAGGCTTGTATCGGTTCTTAACGGCACAATGGCGGGAGCGGTTTTCACCGTGCGGAACCCCTTCATTTTCAAGAGCATTAAAAGAGAGCCGTCGCTCCCGGCTTTTGCGCCGCCGCTCAAAAGACCGCCCGCCAGCAAGAGGCTTTTCGTAAAGAGCGGACCTTGGCTGGTTTGCAGCTTTAAATCCCGCTCCCCCGAAAAATCCAATAGCCGGCAATCGCAGCGAAGCTCTATTCCCTCTTCCCGGGCGGAGAACCGCAGCGCATCCACCACGCCCGCCGCCTGATAGGAGGCGGGATAGGCTCGTCCGTCTTTCTCAAAAACGATCTCCACGCCCATGGATCGGAAGAATTCAACCGTATCGGGAACGAAATAACGGCTGAATACCGCCTCCGCCAACGCCGGATCTTTGCCGTGGTAGCGGGCAAGGGTCGCCTTTCCGTTGGTGATATTGCAGCGACCGTTGCCGGTGGTGATCAGCTTCTTTCCCACCCGATCCATTGCCTCCAGCACCAGAACGTTGGCTTGGGGGCGCCGCCGCTTCAATGCGATCGCCGCCGTTAAGCCGGCGGCACCGCCGCCTGCCACCACCAGATCATAGGTCATCTTGCTCACCTCGCCCCTCTTTTTGCCTCATTTTAACATAATTTCAAATTTAAAACAAGGGAAGAGGCTTAAAAACTTGCTTTTTGGGTAAAATTCTGGTATGATAAGGTGAAGAGAATCCCTAAAGGAGAAAAAAATGAGACGATTTACTGCATTTTTTTTAATAATTCTGTTGATTTTCGGTATTTGCGGTTGTAAGCGTCCCGAAAGGCAGCCTCTGCCGGACCCGGTCTACGATCCGGAGCCGCCCAAATCCGATCAGACGATCTATATCAACGGCGAAAAAATCGAGGACGTCAGAGAAACGGAGAACGGTCTCTATTATAATCTGAGGGATCTGAAGGAGGCGTTCGACGGCTATATGGTAGACGGTGCCGGCAGGGAAAGCCACGTGGCATCCCTGACGATCAAGGAGAAAACCGTTTATTACGCCGCCGGGCAGGATCTGCCCGCCGACCATATCCGGGCGCTTTATACGGGCGAGGATTGGTTTGTGCCCATCGGCGATCTTCTGCAGGGCTATCATCCCTTCACCGATGAGGATATCAACACCACCTATTATACCCAATATCCTCTTGCAAATGAGCTGCCTGCCGACGTGAAGGTGCCTACTCTGATGTATCATGCGATCAGCGACGATTGCTGGGGCATCCCTTCGCTCTTTGTTTCCCCGGCTGAATTTGAAAACCAACTGAACTATCTGAAGGAAAACGGCTATACGCCGATCCGATTTGAAGATCTGAACCGAGCCGATCAGTATGAAAAGCCGATTTTACTCACCTTCGACGATGGGTATGAAAATAACTACACCGAGCTTTTCCCCATTTTGAAGAAATTTCATTGCAAGGTCACGATTTTTCTGATTATGGATAATATCGGCGAAAAAAATTATCTAACGGAGGAGCAGATTCGGGAAATGGCAGAAAGCGGGCTGGTTTCCTTCCAGAGCCACACGATGAGCCATCCCTATCTGACCAATCTCAACGCCGAAAAGCTGCAATATGAACTGCTCCAATCCAAAAAGGAGCTGGCAAAGCTTTTGGGCAAGGAGCCCTTTGTTCTTTGCTACCCCACGGGAAGATATTCCGCCACCGTCACGGCAGCCGTCGGGGAGCATTATCAGTATGGCGTTTTGATGAGCGGAAAAACCTACGTGACCGGCGAAAATCCTCTGCTGATCTTCCGCAAATATATCGCCCGTGACACGGATCTGAAATCGTTTATCAATATGATTATTTAGGAGAATATCCATGAAATTAAACACAAAACGCACCGTTTTAGTGGGCTTTGCCTTTCTTGCGATCTGCGCCTTCTGGCAGATGTACGACGGACTGGTGCCCCTGATCCTGAAAGAAACCTTCCGTATGCCGGAAACCGCCTCCGGCGTCATTATGGCATCGGATAATGTTCTGGCGTTGTTCCTTTTACCCTTTTTCGGCGGGCTTTCGGATCGTTGCCGCAGCGTGTTGGGTCGCCGCCGCCCCTTTATCCTTTGGGGCACGCTGGCGGCAGTCGGCTTGATGCTGCTCCTGCCCCTTCTGGACAACAGTTATTTTGCCCAACCGGCATTTTATAAGCTGGTATTATTCGTGGTGGTTTTGGGTCTGCTGCTGGTCGCTATGGGCACCTACCGGAGCCCGGCTGTTGCCCTGATGCCGGACGTGACCCCCAAGCCGCTCAGGAGCAAGGGCAATGCGATCATCAATCTGATGGGTGCCGTGGGCGGCGTTATTTATCTGATTTTAACCTGGATCCTTTATTCCGAATCCCGTACCGAGGGCTTGGCGCACATCAATTATTTCCCCATCTTTACCATTGTGGCAGTCATTATGCTGGCGGCGCTTTTGGTTTTGATGTTCTTTGTGGACGAGCCGAAGCTTGCCGCCGAGCAGGCCGCCTATGAAAGGGCGCATCCGGAGGAAACGCTCACCGTGCAGGAAAAGCCGGATCAAAAGCCCAAGATGCCCAAGGAGGTGAGGCGAAGCCTGATTTTTCTGCTTTGCTCCATCGCCCTATGGTTCATCGGCTATAACGGCGTCAGCACCTGGTTTACCACCTATGCCAAAGAGGTTTGGAATATGGAGGTGGGCGCCGCCTCCGCCTGCCTCACCGTTGCCACGGTGGGCGCTATCGTCAGCTATATCCCGGTCGGGATGGTTGCCAGCAAGCTGGGTCGGCGCAAAACCATTCTGTTCGGCGTGCTCCTTTTGGCGGCTTCCTTTGCCTCCGGCTTCGTTTTCACGCTGTTCTTCCATTCCTTTAATCCCATTTTATACGTGATTTTCGCTCTGGTCGGCGTGGCTTGGGCGGCGATCAACGTAAACAGCCTGCCGATGGTCGTGGAGATGTGCGCCGGCGGCGATGTGGGAAAATTCACCGGTCTTTATTATACCTTCAGTATGGCAGCCCAGATCGTAACGCCCATTCTGGCGGGCTTCCTGCTGCAGAACGTGGGCTATAAGATCCTCTTTATCTATTCTGCGATCTTTGTTACCCTTTCTTTCGTAACGATGTGCTTCGTGCGCCACGGCGATAATAAGGTGGAAGCCAAAACCGGTCTGGATGCCTTCGACGTTGAGGATTAAACGATGGTTTGGATCATTTTAATCATTATTTTGGCGGTCATTCTGCTTGCCGCCCTCTGGGCGCTGAACGGGCGAAAAGAGCCCCGGCGGTTCGAGGCGTTTCAAAATACACCCATTGCCCACCGGGGTTTTCATCATAAGCCCACCGTGCCCGAAAACAGTATGGCGGCGTTCCGTGCCGCCGTCGACCGGGACTACGGCATTGAGCTGGACGTCCATCTTTTAAAAGACGGCGGGCTCGCCATCATCCACGATCACGAGCTCGCCCGCACCACCGGTCAGCAGGGGATCATTGAAAACCTCACCACTGATGAGCTGAAAAACTATGCGTTGGAGGCGTCCCGGGAGCCGATCCCCACCTTTCAGGAATTTCTGCAACTGGTGGACGGAAAAGTGCCTCTGGTGATCGAATTGAAATGCAAAGGCAACGCCCCCGCCCTTTGCCGGGCTGTTTTAAAGGCGCTGGAGGGCTATCAGGGTCCCTATTGCATCGAATCCTTTGATCCCCGCCCTCTGATCTGGCTCCGGCGACACCGGCCGGAGATCACCCGTGGGCAGCTGACCCAGAACTTTATGAAGGATCCCTCCGGATTGAAACTGCCCACCCGGATCCTGCTGACTGCTCTGAGCTTTAATTTATTCACCCGCCCGGATTTTGTGGCGATCAAATTCCGGGATCGGAACGGTTTGGAAAACCGCATCTGCCATCGCTTCTGGAAGGTTCAGGGCTTCACCTGGACCATCAAAAAACCGGAGGATTACCAAACCGCAACGGAAGAAGGATACCTCTGCATTTTTGAACAATTCGAAGCTCCAAGCCCCCAAAAGCAAAACAATCCATAAAATAAACTAAATCAATCCGTGCCCCGGGAATCAACCCTTTCCCGGGGCACATTTTTTCAGAAATTTTTCAGAAATATTTCTGAAATTTCTGAAAGTGCAAGAAATCGCAAGAAATCATTTCCGGTGCGTGTAACATTCACAAGAAATCACAAGAAATCATTTCCGGTGCGTGTAACATTCACAAGAAATCACAAGAAATCATTTCTTGTGTGCATAACATTCACAAGAAATCACAAGAAATGATTAGAAATGGCAAGAAATGGCAAGAAACGGTAAGAAATGGCTGAAAATTTATTTCAGAAATCGTATGAAACCGTTAAAGGATGATCAATTCTTTGGGAGATGCTGTCAGGTTGATGCTGCCCTCCTCGGTGACGTACACCATATCCTCGATCCGCACGCCGAACTGATTTTCCAGATAAATACCGGGTTCCACCGTCATCACCGTGCCGGGTTTCAGCACCGTTTCGCACCGCATATTGAAGGCGGGGTCTTCGTGGATCTCGATGCCCACGCTATGCCCCAAGCCATGACCGAAGCAGCCTTCATACCCTGCGTTATAAATGATATCCCGGGCGATCTTATCCACATCCTTGCAGATCAAGCCGGCTTTCACCGCCTTCAAAGCGGCATTCTGCGCCTCAAGCACCGTTTGATACACCTTTTTCTGCTCCTCGGTAACCGAGCCCACCGCCACCGTGCGGGTCATATCGGAGCAATAGCCGCCCACAAGGGCGCCGAAATCCATCGTTACAAAATCCCCCGCCTCGATCTTTTTATCGGACGGCACGCCGTGGGGCAGGGAGGAATTTTTTCCGGAAACCACGATAAAATCAAAAGAAACGCCCTGACATTCCGGCTGTTTGCGCATAAAGAATTCCATATCCAGCATCACCTCCCGCTCCGTGCGACCGGGTTTGATGCGATCCAGAATATAGGTAAAGGTATCGTCGGTGATTTTCTGCGCCTTTCGGATCAGCGCCAATTCTCCGGCGGTCTTCCTGCTCCGCATTTCGGTGATGGCATCGTCCATCGCCGTATCGGTGCAGAGGGTGAGCGCCGGCAGAGCCGCCTTCAACCGCTCCAGCCGATCCACGCTCATCACGCCGGCCTCGATATGCAAGGTTTTCACGCCGTTTTCGGCGCAAAGCGTGCCGATCTCCTCGTCCCCATAGGAGGAAAGCCGCACCTCGCAGCTATCCACCACGCTTTTTGCCTTTTCCACGTAGCGAAAATCGATCATAAAATAGGCGTTCCTTTTGGTGATCAGAACCGTTCCCGCCGAGGATTCCATCCCGGTGAAATAATAGCGGTTCGGTCGACCGGTGATCAGCATCGCTCCGTCCTGCTCCAATAATGCCTGAATTTTTGAAATTCTTTCTTTAACCATTTTTTATAACTCCTTTAAAGCTGCACAAAGATAGCGATAAGTCCGCTCCACGGACGAGATACTCATCCGCTCCCGGGTGGTGTGGATATCCATCAGGTTCGGACCGAAGGACACCGCATCCAGATCCGGAATTTTACCGGCAAAAAGCCCGCATTCCAGCCCGGCGTGGATGGCCTCGATCCGGGGCGGTTTCCCATAGATTTTTTCAAAAACCGCCGCCATCGTTTTCCGGAGCCGGGAATCCCTGCGATATTCCCACGCCGGATAATGACCGTAGGCGGAATAATAGCCGCCGAACCCCTCCGTAACGGTTCTCAATTCATCCAAAAGAGCCTGCTTTTCCCGCTCCACCGAGCTGCGCACGGCGAAGGTAGCGGAAAGCCCCCGCTCCTCCTCCTTCAGAACCCCCAGATTCAAAGAGGTTTGCACCAGACCTTCAATTTCCCGGCTCATCGCCTGAATTCCGTTGGGCAGCGCCAGTAAAAAGGCGGGGATCTTTGCGGAGCACTCCAACGTATAGCAAGTGTCCGCCTGCACCGTGTCTTCGATTAAAATTTGCAGATCGGGATCGCTCGCCACCCGATGGGCGGCAACAAAAGCCTCTGCCGAAATCTCCCCGTCCACGGCGATCACACATTCCGTCTGCCGGGGAATGGCGTTATCCTTCAGCCCGCCCGAAAGGGAAACGATGCGGATTTCCGCCGGAAGGCTCTTTAAAAATTCCGCCATCACCCGATTGGAATTCAGCCGCCCCTTATGGATCTCTGCGCCGGAATGACCGCCGATCAGTCCGGTAACGGTGATCCTCCTGCACGCCCGCTCATTGCGCTCCCGCTCCAACGGCAGCACGCAAACCGCCTTGGCTCCGCCGGCGCAGGAAACGGTCAGGATCCCTTCATCCTCCGAGTCAATATTCAATAATAAAGTGCCCTTCAGATCGGAAACGTCCAGCCCCTCGGCACCGTACATCCCCGTTTCCTCATCCACGGTGAAAACCGCCTCAAGAGGCGGATGCCTGAGATCCCGGGCTTCCAGAACTGCCATCGCCATCGCAACGGCAATGCCGTCGTCCCCGCCCAGCGTGGTGCCCTTGGCGGAAAGCAGGTCGCCCTCTAATTGCAGCCGCAGACCGTCGGTGAGAAAATCAAACGAGCTGCCCGGCTCCTTTTCGCAGACCATATCCAAATGCCCCTGAATGATCACGGGCGGATGATCCTCATAGCCCGGCGTGGCGGGCTTTTTGATCACAATATTATTCCATTCATCCTGCCGGCACTCCAGCCCCAGCTTCCGGGCGAAGGCGAGGCAATGATCGCTGATCGCCTTGGTGTTGCCGGAGCCGTGGGGAATGGCGCAAAGTGCTTCAAAATGCCGAAGCACGGCGGCGGGCTCTAAGCCCTGAGTGACGTAATTCATCTTCGATACCTCAAATTAAATTTATACTATCATTATAATATCAATCAAGCCGAATATGCAAGGGGAATTTCATTGAAGCAGCACCCTTAGTGGTGGTAGTTTTCCATCAGCTTGGTGTAAAATTTATATACCTCCTGATAGCGGAGATATTGGGCTCGGCTGAGCTTACCGGCTCGGTAATATTCCTCGCTTTTTTCTCCCAACTGCTTGCGGCAAGTGTGGGCGGCATCCTTATAGTTATTGGAGAGGAAGTTTTTCAATTCGCTCAGAATAAAATCCAGCTCCTTTTGCGCTTTATTTCGAAATAAAAACATTTTCATCACCTTTCCTTCTATTTTAGTTGAAAAAGCCGGGAAAAACAAGTATAATATTTCCATCAAACCAAAGGAGTTGCAAGATGGAATACCGTTTGGAACACGATTCGATGGGCGAAATTCAAGTGGACGCC
>CAZIQE010000075.1:0-14168 GCA_964541385.1 uncultured Eubacteriales bacterium
CGCTCTTTTTCGATGACCTTGCGGCTCTTCTTTTCGGGGCCTGCGATCACCTTCATCACCGATTCTTCGATCTCCTGCTGACCGATCTCCGCTTTTCCCCGACGTGCGGCGAGCAGAGCGGCTTCATTCAGCAGATTTTCAATATCCGCACCGGTGAAACCGATAGTGCCCTTGGCGATATCGGCGAAATTCACGTCGTCTGCGAATTTTTTATTCCGGGCGTGCACCTTCAAAATTTCTTCACGCCCCTTTTGATCCGGGCGACCGACGTAGACCTGACGGTCGAACCGTCCGGGGCGCAGGAGGGCGGGATCCAGAACATCTGCCCGGTTGGTGGCGGCGATCACGATGATGCCGGCATTATTGCCGAACCCATCCATTTCCACCAGCAGTTGGTTCAGAGTCTGCTCCCGTTCGTCGTGGCCGCCGCCCAGACCGGTTCCTCTTCGGCGGCCGACCGCATCGATCTCATCGATAAAGATGATGCAGGGATTATTCTTTTTCGCTTCATCAAAAAGCTCCCGCACACGGGATGCGCCCACGCCCACGTAGAGCTCCACAAAATCGGAGCCGGAGATGGAAAGGAAGGGCACGCCCGCCTCGCCGGCAACCGCCTTGGCGAGAAGGGTTTTACCGGTTCCCGGCGGCCCCACCAGCAAAACGCCCTTGGGGATCCGGGCACCCAATTCCATATAATGGCGGGGATTTTTCAGGAAATCCACGATCTCCACCAGCTCTTCTTTTTCTTCATCGGCACCGGCTACGTCCAAAAAGGTCTTTTTATCCTTTTGGTCTGCGCCGTATTTCACCCGAACCCGGGCAAACGCCGGACCCTTGCCGCCGTTCATCTGCCGATTGGTCATCACAATGAAGACAACGGTTAAGCCGATCAGCAGGAGATACGGCAGGAAACTCACCCACCAGGGTAGCACAAACCCCTCTTCAAAATCATAAGAAGTGATCGTTCCGGCCTTTTGCTGCTCCAGCACCATCGGCATAATATTCTCGTTAAACATTCCCAAACTCAGGAGTTCATGGGAAACCTTGGTTCCGTCCTTCAATTCGCAGGACACCTTGGTGCCCACCACCTTGAAGGTTTTCACCTGCTCGGTATTGAAATAGTTCACCATTTCGCTATAGGATATCTTCTTCACATCGGAGCCTTTATTCAGGAAAGAAAACAAGCCCAATACGATGGCGAACATCAGGATCACATAGATGACCCCTCTAAATGCGGGTTTCTTATTCAAGTTACGATTCACTCCTTGCTATATACTTCTTCCTTCAAAACGCCAACGTAAGGAAGATTGCGATACTTTTCATTATAGTCCAAGCCGTAGCCCACGATAAAGGCATCCGGGATTTCATAGCCGACGTATTTGGCGTCCACCTCCACCTGCCGGCGTGCCGGCTTGGAAAAGAGCGTGCAGATTTCAATGGATTGGGGATTGCGCTGCTTCAGCATATTGATGAGATTATGCAGGGTAATGCCGCTATCCAGAATATCCTCCACGATCACCACGTTCAAGCCCTTGATATCCACGTCCAGATCCTTCAGGATCTTCACGCTTCCCTTGCTCTCCGTTCCGGCACCGTAGCTGGAAACCTTCATAAAATCGATCTGGATCGGCATATCGATATGGCGCATTAAATCCGCCATCACCATTACGCTGCCCTTTAAAATCGCCACCAGCAGCAGATCCTTCCCCCGATAATCCTCGGTGATCCGGGCACCAAGTTCAACCATTTTGGTTCGGATCTGCTCTTCGGTGCATAAAACCTCTTTTATATCATTACTTTCGAAGGTCATCTTTATTCTTCCCCTTTTTTCCTGATTTCTGCAAATAAAACGGAATCATTTCGGCACGCCGCCGCAGACTGATCGGCTCCGTAGCCCTCCACCCAAAGGATCCTGCCGTTTTCCTCCGCAAGGATCCAGAGTGCATCCCGCCGGGAGCGGGGCACACGGTCGTTTTTCAGGCGTTTGAGCAATTGGGAGGTTCCCCTTTTGCCCACGGGCGAAAACCGATCACCGGGCAATTTATGCCTTAACACCAAATGCTTTCCTATTTTATCATAATTTAACAATGAATTTGTAAACGGATTATGAATTTCCTTTGACCGAAGAATAAATTCTTTATCGCCGCAGTCCGCCGGCTGATCCGGCGTGATCGGGATCACGCAGGGCTCCGGCTCTATTGGAAAGCAGCAGCGGCCGTATTCCAGCCGGAACCGTTTGCCCTCCGGCAATTGGATTTGGGCAGAGGGCGGATTTTCTTGCAAAATCTGCCGAATTTCCGCAAAATGCAGGCGGCTCAACGGCGAGCCCAGCATCCGATCCAAAACCCGCTTCAGGACTGCGGCAGGCAATTTTCCCAAAACCTCTGCTTCATCGGTTTGAATTTGGTCTGCCCATTGGTTCAAGGCGTCGTCTTCCTCCGCCAAACATTCCATCGCCGCCGCCAGCCCCTTTTGAAAATTCCCTTCGGGGCGGGAATCCAATAAGGGCAACGCCCGGCAGCGCAGAAAATTCCGGAGATAAGCGGGATCCTCGTTGGTTTCATCCTGCACGAAGGAAAGACCCCTCTCCCCGAGATCCGCCAGAATTTCTTCCCGGCTGAAGGAGAGCAACGGGCGCAGATAACCGCCCCGGCGGCGTTTGATGCCTCTTAAGCCGCCGCTTCCGCTCCCCCGATAGAGATTGATCCAAAAGGTTTCCTGCTGATCGCCCCGATGATGGGCGGTTGCCACAAAGTTCTTCACGCCATCCGCCAGGAAATCCAAAAAGGAATAACGAAGGGCTCTTGCCCCCTCCTCGGGGCTCATTCCCCGCTCCAAACCGTATGCCGCCGCATCCCCCTGATACACCTTGAGGGGCACCTGCCACGCACGGCACAGCTCTTCGCAAAACCTTTGATCCCTCAGGGCATTTTCGCCCCGCAGACCGTGGTTCACGTGCGCCGCCTGCAGGGAATTGCCGGGGAGCAATTCCCGCAATAGGGCTAATAGCTCCACCGAATCCGACCCGCCGCTGAGCGCCACCGTTACCAGAGCGTCTTGAGGCAGATCCAATGCCGCCCATTCCCGCTGAAAACGTTCCTTCATCATGCGGGCGGAGCCTCATCCGGCAGGGGGATCGCATCCTTTTTCGCCTTATAATTTCCAAACTTGGTCAGCGTGCTGTTCCAGCTCAGGTACACCGTTTCGGTGGGACCGTGGCGGTTTTTGGCAATGATCAGTTCGATCTTATTGGGCGTTGCCGTTTCCTTATTATAAATCGCATCGTTATAAAGAAACATAATTGCATCGGCATCCTGCTCGATGGAGCCGGATTCACGCAGATCCGAAAGGATCGGTCGCTTATCCCCCTCCCGCTTTTCCGAAGCACGGGACAATTGGGAAAGGCAAAGAACCGGCACGTTGAATTCTTTCGCCAGCATTTTCATTGAACGGGAGATTTCCGAAACCTCCTCCTGGCGGTTATTGGTTTTTTTATTGCCGCTCATCAGCTGCAGATAGTCCACGATCACTAAATCAAGCTCCGGCAGGCGGCGGAGCTTCGCCTTCATCTGCGCAACCGTCATATTGGGCGTATCATCCAGATACACCTTGGCCTTCGCCAAAATGGACGAGGACTGACCCAGCCGCACCCACTCATTGGAGCTGAGCTCGCCGGTTCGGAACTTTTGATTATCCACGCCGCTATGGCTTGAGAGCATCCGGTTCGCCAACTGCTCGTTGCTCATTTCCAGAGAGAAGATGGCAATGGTTTTCCCCTTCAGCCCGATATTCTGCGCAATATTCAAGGCTAAGGACGATTTGCCCAAGCCCGGTCGGGCGGCGAGCAGGATCAGATCGCTTTTACTGAACCCGGAAAGCACCCGATCCAGATCCCGGAAGTTGGTCTGCAAGCCGGCGAATGCGTTTGGATCCTGCGCAATCTTGGAAACGTTTTCAAAGCTCTGGATCAGGGCGGTTTTCAATTCCGTCATTGAGGTATTGCTCTGCTGATCCCGAATTTCAAAAATCTTGCTTTCCGCCATATCCAGAATATTCTGAACCTCATCCTCCTGATCGTAGCAGGCCTTGGTGATCTCTTCGCAGGCGTTGATCAACCGGCGCAGATTGGCCTTTTCCACCACGATCTGCCCATAGACCTCGGCGTTTTTCACCGAGGGAACCGCAGAAGCCATATCATAAAGCAGCTGCTTGGCTTCCGCCTCCTCATAGATGCCGGCGGCGACCACACGGTTCAGAACCGTTACGAAATCGATTTTTTCGTTCGCCATATACATTTCCAGAATCTCACTATAGACCCTGCCGTATTTTTCCACGTAGAAATGATCCGGATGCAAAAAGGTTGCCAGATCCTCCATACAGTTAAAATCCACGATCAGTGCGCCCAGAATGCTTTGCTCTGCCTCTAAACTATGGGGAACCCGTTTTAAATCTTCAAATTCCACGGAGTTTTCTCCTTAAATATTAGTCTAATTTTTCAACGGAAACGTTGATCTTGGCGGCAATGCCCGTGTATAGCTTCACGGTGCAGGGATAGGTGCCGAAGGTTTTGATGGTATCCACCGCCAATTTCTTTTTATCCACGGCAATGCCGGTTTCCTTTTCGATCATCTGCGCCACTTCCTTGCCGGTGATGGCGCCGAACAGCTTGCCGCTTTCCCCGCCCTTGGCTTTCAGCGTGAAGGTTTTGCCGTCTAATTTTGCCTGATTCTCCTTGGCGGCGGCAGTATCCACGTCGATTTTATGCTGAAGGGCGGCGGCCTTGCCGGCGAAATCGTTTTGGATCTGATTATTCACCGGAGTGGCGAGACCCCGGGCGATGAGGAAATTCCTGCCGTAGCCATCCGCCACGTTGACCGTATCCCCCTTCTTGCCCTGACCTTTTACGTCTGCTAACAATACAACTTTCATTCTTTTTCTTCTCCTTCCTGCTCTTGGATCAGGCGAATCAGCTCCGCCTTCACCTCCGCCAGCGTTCGATCCTTGATCTGCGCACCGGCGGCGCTGCGATGACCGCCGCCGCCCATCTCTTCCATAATTCTCTGCACGTTATAATTGGTGTCGCAACGGCCGGAGATATGCACCATACCATCCTCCTCGAACATCACGAAGGCACCGTTGATCTCCGCCACGTTCAAAAGCTCATCGGCGGCTTTGGCGGCGATCACCTTGATGCCGTCGAAGGGCTCTTCATCCCATGCCACAAGCGCCGTATGCTCGCCCACCATTTCGGCACGGGTGATCATTTCCATCTTCTTGCGATAAGACGACAGATCGTTTTTGAAGAAGCCCCGGATCTCCTGCGGATCCGCACCTGCCTTCCGCAGGGTCGCCGCCGCCTCAAAGGTGCGGCTGCCGGTGCGCTCGGTGAAGTTTTTGGTGTCCAGAATGATGCCTGCCAAAAGAGCCCGGGCATCGGTTTTCGTCAGCTTACAGCGTTTCACGTTTTCGGTGAGCTCGGTTACCATCTCGCTCGCCGACGAGGCGTTGGGCTCATGGAACATAATGGCGGCACGGCTGATCGCACCCGCCGGAGCCTTGCGATGATGATCGATCACCACCACGTCCCGGAACCAATTCAGGATCTTTTCGCTTTCAATATAATCCATACTATGCGTATCCACCACCACCAGAAGGGCGTTTTCCGCCATCGGCTTGGTGAAATGGGAAATTTCCATCAGAATATCCCGATATTCGGTATCCATCAGCATTTCCAGCATATCCACGCAGAGATTTTCCTGCAGATTATAGAGGATATGGGGGCGTTTTCCCAAAGCGATCACGCTGCGAGCCACGCCGACGGATGCGCCGATGCAATCCAGATCGGCATATTTATGACCCATAATATAAACATTCTCCACCCGCTCGATCTGGGCGGAAAGGGCATCGGCAACCAACCGCACCTTCACCCGTTTCCGGCGATTTCCGCTTTCGCTGTTGCCGCCGAAGAATTCATAGCGTTCCTTATCGGTATTGGTCATCGCCGCCTGATCGCCGCCCCGGGAAAGGGCAAGATCCAGGGCGCTGCGTGCCACCTCATCCGTTCGGATCACGTTTCCGTTGCCGATGGCAACGCCGATGGAAAGCGTGGCGTGAAGCGCCTCCTCGATCTTGATCTCCTTCACGTCGTTAAGGATCTTAAACTTGCTCTCCCGCAAAACTTCCAGATGACGGCGTTCGAAAAAGATCACGTATTTATCAACCTCCGGCTTTTGCACCAGACCGTGGATGGAATTTGCCAGCTGGCGCACCTTCACGTCCACCCGGTTCACAAAAGTATTCTTCTGCACCGCCGTTACGTTTTCCGGGATCTCATCATAAGAATCCAAAAGGATATAGGCGACGCAGACCGCATCCCCCCGCAGGCGGTTGATCTGCTCGTGGAGGGTATGATTATCCATCCAATAGACAACGTAAAAATACCCCTTGCCCTCTTCGCCCTGCCGGAGAATATACACGGTATACTGCTTATCGGCAAAGGTGATATCATATTTGCCGCTTTGATGATTTTCGATCTTTTCCAGAGAGATATTCTTATTGATCGCCTTCACCTTTTGGCCGAAAATTTCCTGAATATGGCCATCGTGAAGCACCTGATGGAATAATTCATTATACCAGATGATCTCGCCCTTATCATTCAAAAGGGTGATGGGCATCGGGAAATTCGTTAGATTTTCCCGGGTGGCTTCATCCAGATAAGAGGTAATGCTCTGGAGATAGGAATAGATATGGCGATTTTTTTGCTTCAAAGTAATGATGCTGACCGCCACGAAAATGAGCGCCAGCAGAAGCTCTGCAAGCCCCAGCCAGAAATTCGCCAGCATCGAAAGAAGCGAAAAGGCCGCCAGACCGCAATAGAGCAGGATATCCAACTGCGAAATATTTAATTTGATGGATTTCATAACTGCCCTCCTAACCTTTAAAAATTAAAATATTAAACCGTTCTTCGGGGAGAGGTTGCGATCCACCACCCCACATACATCATAATCGAATAGGGGGAGAAGAGCGCATTCCCGGCGCTGAGTAGTGCCGCAATCAAGAGGATCCCGGCGATCAGCACCCGAACAAACAACGGCAAGTTTTTCCTGCGCAAAAACCGATCTAAAAGATAGACCGAGGCAAAAACATAGTAAAAGCCAAACAACGTGAACGCTGCGGCGGCAGACTGATAGAAATTGCCCAGATTTATAAAATTCATAATCAGAAAGCCCAGCATATAAAGCCAGCTGATCCCACGGCTCGGGATCAATTGCGCCCAGCTTCCGCAGCCGGAGATCTGACCTTGCCTGATCCCCGCCCGATCAGCCCAGAGAATGCTGAAATAGAAGATTCCCAAAAGGCAGTAGACCGAAAGAAAGATGATTTCCCGTGCCATAGTTTCCGCATTTTGCGAAAAGAGCGTTAAAATACTATTCATCTGCTCCAGCAGCTTTCCTTCATAAACCTGCGCATAAAGGGAACGCAGGGCTTGGATGGCTTCGCCGATCCGAAGCCCCATCCGCTCCACGGCGGCATAGGGCGACCAGACCCCGAAATGCAGCTTGCAATAGACCAGAAATCCGCCCACGGTCACGCCGCCGGTTATCGGCAAAACGCCCTGAGTGAGTGCCTTAATATGCGGGAAACGCGGCCATAAAAAGCCCACCGCCAACGGGATCGCAAAGCAAAGCGTGCAGGTTAACACCGCCGTTGCCGGATCCTTCATCATTGAGAAGATCCCGATCCCGAAGGCGAGCATCAGCCCCACCGAAACCAATTGATTGAACCGGCGGTAAATGCCCAATAAAACCGGGCCGCTCACCGCCGCCGAGAGGAACAGAAAGAGGGCAAATGCCACGCTGAACCCGCCGGTATTATAGAGCGAAGCGGCACTTCCCAATAAAAAGGCTAATAAAATGATTTGGAGCAGGCTGAAAAAGCCACCTTTAGTTCTTTTCATTTTCTTTTTTAATAATGGCGTTCACCCGGCGTTCATGCCGTCCGCCAACCTCAAATTCCGCATTGAAATAATGCTCCACGATCAGTTGAGCCAGTTCAATGCCCAATACCCGGGCACCCAAGCAGAGAATATTGCTGTTATTATGCACCACGGTCATCCTTGCAGAAAAGCAGTCGCTGCAAACGGAGGCACGAATGCCCTTGATCTTATTGGCGGCAATGCTCATACCGATGCCGGTTCCGCAGACCAGAACCCCCTTCTCGGCTTCTCCCTTCGCAACGGTCTCCGCCACCAGAAAGGCGGCGTCGGTATAATCGCAGCCGTCTGCCTTGCCATCGAAAATGATCTTATTTTCGATCCCCATAGAATTCAGTTTTTCGGAAATCACCGGCAGCCATTCGGTGCCGGCCTTATCGCAGCCCAATACAACCATTTTTTATTTTCCTTCTTTATTTTTCTCTCGTTCCGCCCGCTCCCGCTCCGCTTGGGATAAGCGGAAATAGGAGGGGATCAGCCGCTCCGGAGGGATCGGCTCCAGAAAGGAAGCCGCTTGGGCAACGCCCGCCCCCGAAATATGATTTTTTTCGCTCATAATAACCTTTTCGCCATCTGCCGTTTCTTCTAAGAGATAAGCACCGTCGCCCAAAAGAACGGCGGGCTCCTCCAAGGCAAGAATCAACGTTTTTGCTTCCTCCACCGAGCAAGCCCGATCGGCGATCCGAATTTCCGGAGCCCCATTCCGAAAGGCATAGGCTCCCATATAAACCTGCCGGCAGCGGGCGTCCAGCAGCGATACCGCCACCCTGCCGCTTTCCCGCTCATTGAAGGCTAACGCCATCAGTGTGGGCACGGGGATGCAGGGACGATCGAACGCCATTCCCTTCACCAGACTGCAGCCGATCCGCAGACCGGTGAATGAGCCGGGGCCGGAGGTGACGGCGAATGTTTCGATCTCCGTTAACGGAACGCCGGCTTTTTTCAAGGTATCGTCCACCAGCGGCAGCAGCATCTGGCTATGGGTGAGACCGGCATCGGCAAAGCCCTCTGCCAGAATTTCTTCCCCTTCGCTCACCGCTACCGCCGCCGTTTTTCCGGCACTATCGATACTTAACCGTTTCATTCCTTGATCTCCAATCTGAGAATCCGCTCTTCCTCCCCTTCTCCGTAGGTAAAGGTCAACCGCCAGGCATCCGCCGGCAAGGCGAATTCGATATGCTCGCTCCATTCGATCAGCATCAGCCCCGCTCCCAGATAATCATAGAAGCCGGTGCTGAACAGGCTTTCGGGGTTTTCCACCCGATACATATCAAAATGATAGATCGGAAAAGAGCCGCTATGATATTCATGCACCATAGAAAAGGTGGGGCTGGTGACTTCCTCTTCTACGCCCAAAGCTTCGCAAAGAAAGCGGGTAAACGTGGTTTTGCCGGCTCCCAGATCCCCGAAATAAGCAACGGTTTCTCTGCCTTTCAGCATCCCGGCGATCTCCCGGGCGGCTTTTCGGGTGTCTTCCGGGCTCTTGCAAAGGTAACGTTTCTCCATCCGCCTGCCCCTTTCTAAGCAAAAAAATCGGACATTTTCATCAGTACATACTGACAGTACACGTAATTATATCACAACTATTATAGTTTTTCAAGTTATAAATATATCTTGTTATTTTTAAATTATATTGCTATAATATAAAAAAACGCAAAGGAGGCGAAACCGACGGAACAACTGAAATTACTATTCCGACATATCATCAGCCGGATCGATTGGATCCTTTTAAGCCTGATGCTTTCCTCCTGCGCATTCGGCTTGGTTCTGATCGGCTCCGCCACCGCCACCTTCGGATCCAAAAAAATGCTGATCGTGCAGATCGGCGGGATCTGCCTGGGCACTTTTATGGCTTTGGTGATCCTGACGCTGGAGCACGAAAATCTGGCTCGTTTTTCCGTTCCGATCTATATTCTCTGCATCCTGTTGCTGATCGCCACGCTCATCTTCGGCATCGAGGTGATGGGCAACAAAAACTGGATCTCCCTGGGGCCCATCAATGTGCAACCTTCGGAATTTGTGAAGATCGGGTTTATCCTGACCTTTTCCAAGCACCTTTCCAAAGTGCGGGAGGATCTCAACCATCCCCGCACGCTGATCCCCCTGTTGCTCCATTTCGGCGTGATCGCCGGTTTGGTGGCAATGGAGGGGGATCTGGGAACGGTTCTGGTATTTGTTTTTATCTTTGCCGTGATGCTTCTTGCCGCCGGACTGCATTGGGGATTTTTTGTTTCCGCCATCGGGGCGGTCTGCCTGGCGGCGCCCTTTATCTTTGATCGGCTGGACACTTACCAGCAGATGCGGATCCTCGCCGTTTACGATCCCTCTTTGGATCCGCTTGGGTTTGGCTATCATACCATTCAGAGCAAGATCGCTCTGGGCAGCGGCGGGCTCTCCGGCAACGGATTGGGGCAGGGCATTCAGACCCAATACAGCATCCTGCCGGAAAAGCAGACGGACTTTATCTTCTCCGTTTGCGGGGAGGAATTGGGCTTTGTCGGCTGCCTTCTGATCGTTTTATTGGAAGCGGCGATCATCATTCGCCTGATCTATATCGCCAAAAACGCCCGGGATCATATGGGCTCTTTCATCTGCGCCGGACTGGCGGCGATGCTCTTTTTCCAGGCGGCGGAGAATATCGGAATGTGCCTGGGGCTTCTGCCGGTCATCGGCATCACCCTGCCCTTCTTCAGCTACGGCGGCTCTTCCGTTTTGGCTCTGTGTATGAGTATGGGCTTGGGAATGAGCGTGAACGCCGCAAGACCCAAGGAACACTTCTTTAAAGATAAGTAAATTGCCGATCCGGTTTGGATCGGCAATTTTTATTTTAACTCTAACATTTTATAGGTTTCTTCCGTGGGATAAGCCACAAAGCGGTTGATGGGAACGCCCATAGAAGAAAAGCGTTCTTCATATTCGGTCATAATATTGGGGGTATCGGTGCTATGGAGATCATAGGTGATCTCCTCCAGCCGGAATTTTAATGCCCGGAATTCTTCAACGGAAAAATCAAAGAGAGGGCGGTTATCGGTTTTAAAGCAGATCCTGCCCTCTTTTTTGAGAAGCGGCAGATATGCCGCCACCATCCGCCGATGGGTCAGCCGCCGTTTGGCATAGCGGGATTTCGGCCAGGGATCGGAAAAGTTCAGATAGACGGTATCGATGCTCTCGGCGGGGAAACAATCCGTTAGGGTCGCCGCATCGAGGCAAAAATAATAAATATTCTTCAATTCGGCATTTTTCGCCTTTTCCATCGCCATCACGAGGCAATCGATGATCCGCTCAACGGAGATAAACTGCTTTTCGGGGTTCTGCCGGGCAAGCTCCGCAATAAAGCGACCCTTGCCGGAGCCGATCTCCATTTCGATCGGTTTTCGGGGATCGAAATGCTGATAAAACGCCTCCTTCAGCCCTTCCGTTTCCAGCGTATAGGCGGCGCAGCGCTCAAAACGAACGCCGGCATTTTTCTTCTTTCTCAAACGCATAAAAGACTCCTTAGGTTTCGCTGAAATTGCGATAATAAGCCAAAAGCAGATCGATCATTTCGCCGTAGCTTTTCAGGCCGGACTCCTGATCGTTGGCGTGCAGATAGTTTTCATAAATTTGATCGGCGGTGTTGCTGATGAAGGTATCCCGATAGGGCGCCCAATAATCCTCCTCCGCCTTCAGATCGGCCAGCATTCCGGCATCGCATTGCTTTGCGATCTTGCGTGCCAGCTCCCGATCCTCCTGATAGAGCGCATCAAAAGCATAGCCGAACGCCATCAGCGTGCCGCTATAGCGAAAATCCGCCCGCTCGGATTCCATACACGCCAGATATGCCAGAAAATTCGCCTCGTCCTCCCGCATAAAGCCACGGAAATGGGTCAGTTCATGGCACATGGTGGCAGGCACGGTATGCGCCGGGATATCCACGTTGATCCCCGATTCGAAGGGGATATAGATCCCGGTGGTGAGCACCGTGGAAAACAATTTGGAGCTGAGAAGCGGCTTATTCCGCACGTTGGCGGCTTTTAATACCGGGATTTTTTGGCTCAGCCGGGCATACGCCGCACGGGCGCTATCGGCAGTTTCATAAAATCCGCCGTCCGCAAGCTGAGCCACGCCGGCTTCATTCTCCGGCAGATTTTTCCGATAGAAATCAGCGTCGTTCACCAAAAGCTCGCAAAGCGCATAAAGCTCTTCGCTGCTGCTTTTTTGCACCTGAAGATCCAGATATTCCGTGATGGACGCCCGATGGTAATTCAAGCCCATAAACAAAACGAAGCAGAAATACCCCACCGAGCCTGCGCAAAGAATATTCAGCCCCAATCGGTAGAGATGATGCTTCCAGCGGGGGCGATCCTTTGAAATCCTGCGGATCGCAAAAATCAGATAAAGAATAACGCCCAAAATGAGTAAAACCGCCAGAATCTCCATCACCGAAAAGGGCACCAACGAAAGAAGCCATCCCAAGGAATTGGCAAAAAACGGATAAACATAGCCGGCGTGGATCTTTTCCACCCAGCCGGAATCCAGCCCGGCAAACAGCGTTAAAAGGAATCCCAAGGGTGCCAGTAAAATCAGCCAGATCCGCTTATATTGAAAGATACGGTTCAGCATCGCTTTTCTCCTTTGGATTGTATTATAAACGATAGCGGGCAAAATGTCAAAAGGTTCATAAAATAGATTGAGGTGATGTTATGGAACTGCAAACGACCATGGGCGCACGCAATTTCCCCGAGGAATTCGGCAGTCAATGGGCGGTGGTCTTTTTTTACAGCGGCGATTTTCTGCCCGTGAGCACCACGGAGCTTCGGCAATTAGCCGATCTGCAATCGGCGTTCGGCGTGAGGAATACGCAGCTTTTGGCTTTGAGCAACGATTCTTTAGCCACCCATCTGGCTTACTTAGAAAATTTAAGCCGCCATGCGGGATCGGAGATCCGGTTTCCCCTGGCGACCTGGCAGGGAATGACGCAAAAGACCATTCTGATCCTGGCACCCGGCGGAGAGGCAAAGGCGCTCTTTCAATACCCGCCGGAAACCGGCGTAAACTTCACAGAGGTGCTTCGCACCCTGGCCGCCCTGCAGACCGGCAGACCCACGCCCGCAGGCTGGGTGCCCGGAGCCAATCCCCTTCTGCCCCCGCCGGAGACCCGGGAGCAAAGCCAGCTTTTTATGCAGGAGGCAGAGCGGCAGGGTCATATCTGCATTGATTGGTATTTGTGTTATGACAATAGCGAAGGGGGAACCCTTTTATAAAAGGGTTCCCCCTTCGAAAATTTTCAAATCGGGGAATTTTTTAAAGTTGCTTACTCCGTTCTCAATGCGATGACGGGATCCTTTTTCGCCGCCACGCCGGAGGGAATCAAGCCCGCCACAAAGGTGAGCAGCATACTGATCGCCACCAGGATCACCGCCCCGCCCACCGGCAGAACGGCGTTCAGCTCGGGAATTCCGGTGAGTGCGTGGAGGATCACGTTGATGAGCATATTCAATAGCAGCGTTACCCCGATCCCGATGGCACCGGCGGCAAAGCCCACGATCAGGGTTTCGGCGTTAAAGACCATCGAGATATCCTTTTTAGAGGCACCGATCGCCCGCAGGATGCCGATCTCCTTGGTACGCTCCAAAACGGAGATATACGTGATGATCCCGATCATAATCGAAGAAACGATCAGCGAGATCGCCACAAACGCAATCAGCACATAGGAGATCGCATTGATGATCGTGGTTACGGAGGACATCAGCAGAGCCACATAGTCCGTATAGGTGATTTTCTCCTCCTTGCCCTCGTTATACCGGTCGATGGCATCGGCGATCTGATCCTTATCCTCAAAGGTGGCGGCAAAGAGATTCACCGCAGAGGGGCTTGCCAGATCCACGTAGCCCAGCTTCTTCAGATTTTCCTCCAGCGTGGACTCCGAAAGGGTGGCGGGCATATGAGCGTCATAATAATCCGCCAACTGCTGTTCCGTATAGCGGAGCATCGCCTGATCCAGCATCATCGCCAGTTGCGTGGCGGGCACGTTTGCCAATTTGGCTCCCGCCTCGGCGGCATACCGATCGGTGATCTGCTTTTTCAGTTCATCCTTCACATAACCGATCAAGGTTTCATCGTCCATCGAGGCGATGTATTCATTGATGGTTTTTTCGTCCATTTCCGTGGATTCCATCGCCGCCGCCTTCATCTG
>CAZIQE010000076.1:0-6212 GCA_964541385.1 uncultured Eubacteriales bacterium
TCAGAACCGCATGCAGAGTACGCTTAATATCCACGCCGCTATGCTGATAAAACCGTTTGTCTTCGATGGCAATAAAGGCATTTTGCAAATTTTTGGGGATTTCATCGATATTCGTCCAAACCCGGTTTTCACTAGTCGGCAGGGTTTCGGCCTGCTGATATTCACCGTCTTTCACGGCATAGACCACGGAAGTATAGTTTAAGGCACTATCCACCGTTGCAAGGTCGAATTCATCGTCCAGATAAATAAAGGAAAACCAGGCAAACGCCAGCATCACGAAAAAGCAGGTTAGAATCCCGGTGAGGCAAACCGCCCATACCCCCTTGCGGAGATACTTCCGCCATTTGGGGATCGGCTTCTTTTCGCCCTTTTCCTTCTTACGCTTCGGCAACCGTGTTTTGAATTTATTCAAAAGCATTTTGATTTGTTTCAAATCGATCAGCTCCTCAATTTTTATCCTATTTATAGTATATCAAAACTTCTCGGATTTTGCAAGTATTTAGCGGCGACTTCTATGTCTGCAATAGTTCCCGAAGCCCTCCTCCACCAATTCGCAGGCGTAGGCTGAGAAGGTTTTCTGATGCTTCACGATTTTTTTGGCGAATCCGAACGTTAGAATCATCAAAAGGCAATAAGCGGCGTAGCGCAGATAAAAAATTAAGGTGCGCCGCCATCGGCTGCGGATTGAAAACAGACCCACACGAATGGCTTGGAAAATGCCGATTTCGGGATAACAAAGAACAACGTATTTGCAAAGAATATAGCGAAGATTGATCAAAAGAATCCCCAAAAGCACCAGGCACCACAAAAAAACGGAAAGACCGATCAGCCAGGGAGAGCCCAGCATAAATTCAGCCGCCAGTTGAAAGGGACTTTCCTGCACGTTGAAAATATTTTCGCCGGACACCAGTAAAAATCCGAAAAAGAGCAATACCTCCGCAACGGCGGCACCCAGCAACAGCACCAGCCTTTCGCCGTAGATCAGGATTTTCTTTAAGATCGAGATCAGCATTGCCCGACCGAGCAGCTTCGGGCGGCGAAACAAAAAGAAAAATGCCGAAAATCGGGCTTCCCCACGGGATGCTAATATAAAATAGTGGGAAATGCCATAGGAAATGGGCGTATATAACACGGCGGTCAATACCAGAACCGAGAGCGCGGAAAAATAAAATCCCTTATGCAGATGCCCCCGGAAGGCAGAATAAAAGTCCCCTTCCGCATGAAACAAAAAGGCACCGCCTAACCCTAAAAATAAAAGGGCGGCGAAAAGCAGAAAAAACATAAGCACGTATAAAATCCCCCGGTTTTCGCCGGAATATTTTCCGTTTTGTTTCACTCATCCGCCTCCTTCCGGAAAGAAAAAAGGGGACGTGTTATTTTAACACATCCCCTGATCGATTTTTATTTGATTACCAGTTAAAGAGCACGCTATTCGGCAACAGGCTGGCGTTCATTACTTGAACCATACTGCCGCTGTTCTTCACCGTATCACTTTCGCTATGAACGGCACCGTTCATAAACGCACTCCACGAATAATGGATGGTGGGATCATAAACAGCGTTCGCTTCATTCTTATGATACATTGCGTGCGTTGCCAATGCGGCATTATCGTTAAAGAAGACCAATGCCAGATAGCAGGAACGCTCTGTTACGTATTTATTGGGATCAAAGCCATCCATCGTTGTGCCGACCTCGCCGCTGGAAGGATCCAGATACAGAGCCGTATCCGGATAAACCTTGTTCACGTCGGCGGCCTTTTCTGCCCAGGCACGAACGAAGGATACGCTTATATTTTCCTTCATATCCGCATAGCGTTCTTTTTGATCGTCTGTCATCACCTCAACGGCGGGTTTTTCATAAAGATTCTTCCAGATCTTGGTGAATTCCTCGGCAACACGAAGCGCAACGGAGGGATTCTCGCAGGTTTTCATAACGGCGAAGCCGCCTGCCCATCCGGCAACGGGGGTCACCACCGCCTGCTCGTAATCGGGATCTTCGGCATTCTCTTTATCATCCGTTAATAACTGCTGGAATTCTTCTTCTGTGTTCACACGATAGGTGTTTTCATAGGTAAACCCATAAGGATAAGCCACGAAATCCCAAGACGCTTTTGCATCATCGGCAACCTTTTTAAGCTCAACAAGATCGGGCACTTCGCAAGCGGCGAAGGCGAAGGACTTGATCACGTCGTTTCCGGAATAGGAATCGAACAATTTCTGATAAACCGTTTTATCTTCCCAAGCGGAGGCTTTTACCAAAGCACCCACGTAGTTTTTGGCATCAACGCCCTTCGTGCTCCAATACCAATTCTGAACGGTATCAACGGTGGTGCCGGAAACCGCATTCATATTGACAGCAGCTTTACCGGTGGTGGAGGAGATCTTAAAGCCTGCCTCATTATCCATACCGTACCAGATATCGAGACCGTTCATTGCATCGGTTTCGGAGGCAATTCCAACTACGCCGCCCTTTGTGCTTGCTTCAAGCATTGCATTCAGCGCGCTGATGCTCCAGGTGCGGTTATTATACATTTCAACAGGATCGGTAACTGTGATGGGGCGCAGAGGCACGGTTTCTTCTTCCACAACCGTTTGACCTGCCTGAACCGTGGCGGGCGCAATCTTATTCTTATTATAAGCCAGGAGATAGGGAGCGCCGATGCCGGAAGCAACGAAATAGTTCTGAACGGTTTCATCCAGATCGTCGGCAACGTGGAATTGCTTTGTATAAGAAGAGGCGAACGTTCCCAATTCATCGCCGAGATCCAAATTGATGAAGGAATTGACCGGCTGCGTGAAGGTATGAATATCGCCCCAGATGGCGTTATCCACATACATCAGATCCACCTTATCGCCGGAAAGAACGGCACGGCGGCAAGCCGCAGTATATGCAGAGCCTTCTCCCATTCTTTTCACGTTTACGGCGCAGCCATACTGCGTGGCCAGCGCCTTGACTGCCTCTTCTTCCTCGCTGATGGGGAAATGATCGGGCACCAGGATCTTAATGGAACGGCCGGAAAGCAATGCATCGCTGACGCCGGTTGCACTATTGGCAACCCCACGGGCAACCTGCATCTTGGAGATCAGATCACCGATCTTGGTGAGCAATGCGGCCGCATCATAGGTGGAGGTAAAGGGCGAGAGAACGGGATCCGGATCGGGCTCGGGTTGGGGCTGCGGCTCGGGCTCGGGCTCGGGCTCCGGTTCGGGCTCCGGATCGATATATTCAATTTGCGTTTCTGTGCCGGGCTGCTCGTAATCGTAGGTAGGGATAATCAGCAGATCGCTTAATTTGCTGCTGATATCCTCGCCGTTATTTGCAGCACCCATTGGGCGGGATATATAGTTACAGCCGGCAAGAGCTGCCAGCATTACCATAATCAGCAAAACCGATAGGATCTTTCTGAATTTCATATCGTTACCTCCTGAAAATTGCCCATACTATTAGATATATAATATATCGCTTATAGTATAGCACACCTCAATCGGCACTTCAAGAGAAATTTGATAATTAGTTATAATTCACAATCTTTTTTTAGGATTTTTGTGCATATTATCACCAAAAGCACCCGCCTCGCAAAGGCTTTTTGATTTGGCGTCTGCAAAAAGGAAATTCATTCTTGCACGAAGACCCAGAAGCTCATAAGAAAGCGCATCCACCAGCAGGGGTTCACTGGTGAAGGAAAGCTTCTCTTCTACGTTTTCAATATGACTCCTTAAGATCAGCATCTCATCCTGTGCTCCGCTCATTTTTCTACGCAACGTTATCACCTCAATAAAAGTTATCGGCAGTTCTTTTCCATTTTATTCAAGCTTCCTTCAAAGTATGAACCTTGAAATTCGAAAATTGATATGATATAATTTTTGTGGAGTGATTAAATTGATTGAAAAACTTTCTCAATGGATCAAAAATAAATGGGCGTTATTCGGCCTCTCGTTCGGAGCGGGGCTTCTTGTTTTTTCCCTGCTCTTTTTCGTGATTCTGCGTGCGCCCATCGGTAATTTAATGGGAAGCCGGGCTGAAAAATCCGCCGCCAACGGAGATTTTGTTAAGGCCGCCGATCAATATGAAATTGCGCTGAAATTCAAGAAAAACCGGGAATCGTTTTATATCGGCTACAGCCATGCGCTGGCTCAGCAGGGAAACTTTGAAAAAGCGCATCAGATCCTGGATCTGGGGATCGAGCGGCTGAGCGGTGCGGAGGAGCTCTATCTATCGAAAGCCCGGCTCTATACGGAGGCCGGCAGGATCGGGGAAGCCGCAGATTTTCTTTCCGACATCGGAAATTCCTATATCAATAAAAAAATCCAATCCATTCGACCCGGTGATCTGGCGTATACCCCCGCTCAGGGCAGTTATACCGCCAGCCAAAAGGTGACCATCACGCCCGGAGAGAAGGTAACGGTCTATTATACCTTGAACGGCGAAGACCCGACCCTTCATTCTCAGGTCTACTCTGCGCCGATCACCGTTGGGGCAGATGCCACTCTGACCGCCATTGCGGTTCACCAGGAAAACGGCTTGGTTTCGCCCCGGCTGAGGATCACTTATCAGATCAATAATGCCAACGAAACCATTCAATTTGCCGATCCGAAAATGGAGAAAATGGTGCGTGCCGCCCTGGGGCAAACCGGCTCCGTCAAAAAAAATCAACTGGCCTCGATCACCGATCTGATGAGTGCCGACGTCGACGGGCAATTGATGACGCTGGCAGATCTTCAATATCTGCCCAATTTGAGAAGTTTACGGATCACGGACGAACCGATGCTCACCGATTATTCCCCTCTGGCATCCCTGAAGGAATTGACCGCTCTCACCCTTTCCTCCTGCGGATTAAGCGACGGTGATCTGGAGGACATTGCCGGCTGCACCAAGCTGACCGAGCTGGAATTGAGCGGCAACCAGATCACCACGTTGAAACCGCTTCGCTCCTTAGTTTATCTGGAATATTTGAACGTTGCCGAAAATCAGATCGCTTCCTCTCTGGATCTGGCGGCGTTTCCCCGGCTTTCGCAATTAAACATTGCCGCCAACCGCCTCTGCGAATTAGACGGTCTGCGGGGGGCAGAGGAATTGGTAGGTCTGACCGCCGCCAAAAACTATATTTCCGATCTTTCGCCCATCAGCGCATTGCCCAAATTAACGGAGCTTTATATCGGCGAAAATACCCCGAATAATATCAAAAAACTTTCTTCCCTGCCCCAACTGAAATGCCTGGATCTTTCCGGATGCGGGATCACCTCCTTAAGCGTTGTGAACGACTGCAAAAGCCTGACGGTTCTTTTCGCAAACGACAACGAGATCGCCTCTCTGGACACCTTCAAGCTTTCTGTTTCCGAGCTTTATATCAGCGGAAATCCGCTGGTGGATCTTTCGCCCCTGCAGGGGCAATCCGCCCTGACCAATCTGGAATTGGCACGAACGAAGGTGGCGGATCTTTCCTGCCTGCACGGGATGCCGGGGCTGATCGCCATCGATCTGACCGATACGCCGGTGAAAACCCTGGAGCCTTTGGCAAACTGCCCCAAGCTGGAGTATATTTACTGCTCCCCCACCGCCTCGGCAGAGGGCTTACCCGCCCGGATCGAAGTGTTATATTCACGATGAAATCATAACTGCCGGCACAGCCGGCAGTACAGACTTTCAAAAAAGGCACCGACCGCAGAAAATGAGCGAATAATAATGTGACTACCTATTTTTGTTGTAAGATAAAATGGGTAGTCACTTCTTTTTCGATTGTTCTTTTTAAAGGTAAAAACTCGGCTGATGCCGAGTTTTGAATGAAATTTTCTGATATCCGCCAACTCTCCCGATCGTAGTACCTATGTACAACTTCGGGTCGAGTTGACGATTTCGGCACTCTTTTTTGAGAGTCTCCCGGCGTGTCGAAAAAGGCACCGACCGCAGAAAATGAGTGAATAATAAAGCGACTACCTATTTTAATCGCTTGATAAAATGGGTAGTCACTTCTCTTTTTGATTGTTCTTTTTAAAGGAAAAAACTCGACTGATGCCGAGTTTTGAATGAAATTTTCTGCTATCCGCCAACTCTCCCTCTCGTCACGTCAAAAGAAAGAAAATCCGTTCCTTTGCTTAACGCAAAATCCACTCCATTCTTTCTTTTTCCTTCTTACCCCAACAAAACTTCGTTTTGCCGGGGAGCCCCAATTGTACAACTTCGGGTCGAGTTGACGAATTCGGCACTCTTTTTTG
>CAZIQE010000077.1:0-4673 GCA_964541385.1 uncultured Eubacteriales bacterium
GCAACAGCAAGGCATTACCCCGGAAAGTATTACGCCAAAAACGGTCAAATTTCGCTTGCAACAAACGGAACCTTTGCAATCCATCCGTTTTTGGAACGAATTGCTCTTTGTTTTTGCCGAAAAAGAGCCTTATTCCGCCGATAAGATCGGCATTCTTTGTAAAAAGCAGGTATTTCCGTTTTTGAAAGCCGCCCATCAAGGAGAGCCGCCTTTTTTCTATCGGTTGGAATTGCGTGGATTTGAAGACCGCCGCTTCGCCGCCCGTGATCTGATTCAAGCGATAGAAAGTGCGGAACTGGTGAATAATCCTTCCGCTTATGAAGTGGAATTCCGGCTGACCAAAACCGGCTCGAAGGTGGATTTTGAAGTGAAACTATTCACCTTGCCGGATCGCCGTTTCGCATACCGAAAACGGGAATTGCCTGCTTCGATCCATCCTGCCAACGCTGCCGGCGTTCTGGAAATGGTACGTCCCTGGCTGAAAGAGGGGGCTCTTGTGGCGGATCCGTGTTGCGGAAGCGGAACGATGCTGTTGGAACGGGCGCAAATCAACGCTTGCCGATTGATCGGCGTTGATATTGAACCCGGAGCCCTGGAGGCCGCCCGGGAAAATATGCAGGCGGCTCATCAACCGGCGGAGCTCTGTTTGAAGGACGCCCGCTTCTGGCTGCCTCAAGAGCCGTTGGATGAGGTTATATCAAACCTACCTTTCGGCAATCGGGTCGGCGGGCACCGAAGCAATCAAAAGCTTTATGAATTGCTGGTGCAAAATCTTGTTGCATGGCTTCGCCCCGGCGGGATCGCCGTTCTTTATACGATGGAATTGCAGCTCCTTCGCCAATTGGTTCGCCGCCATCCTCAATTGGTGCTCCTGAAAGAATTTCGCACCGATGCCGGGGGTCTGCATCCCGGCGTTTTCCTGATTAAACGAAAATAACCGAGTTAAGGTCGCAGAGCCTTAACTCGGTTTTTTCAATTTTCTTCCAGATTGCCCCGGAATCGCAAAGCCTCGCTGATATGAGCCAGCTCCAAAAGATCCGAGCCTGCCAGATCGGCAATGGTTCTGGCAACCTTCAAAACACGATAATAGCCCCGTGCAGAGAGATCCAGTTTATCAAAACTATTGCGCAATAATTCCTCTGCCTCTTTCGTCATCGGGCAATATTTTTTAATAAGGGGAGAGGTCAGACCGGCATTATTATGGAAGGATTCATTTTGATAGCGCTCTAATTGGCGTTTCCGTGCGGCGATCACCCGCTCCCGGATGGCGGCGGAAGGCTCGCCGGGAGCCTTGGTGCTCAATTCTTCATACGATACCGCCGGCACTTCCACATGCAAATCGATCCGATCCAAAAGAGGTCCGGAAACCCGGTGCCGATAGCGGATCACCTCATTGGGAGAGCAGGTGCAGGGATGGGTCGGATGCCCCAGATACCCGCATTTGCAGGGGTTCATAGCGCAGATCAGCATCACGTTGCAGGGGTAGGTGACCGAGCCCGCCGCCCGGGCAATGGTGATTTCATTATCTTCTAAGGGCGCCCGCATAGAATCCAAAACACTTGGCGCAAATTCCGGCAGCTCATCCAAAAAGAGAACGCCGTTATGCGCCATGGAAAGCTCGCCGGGCGCCAGATTTTGCCCGCCGCCGCAAAGGGCAACGTATGTAGAAGTGTGATGAGGGCTCCGGAAAGGACGTTCCCGCTTGATATCGCCCTCCAAGCGGCCGGCAACGGAATAAATTTTAGTGGTTTCAATTGCTTCTTCGAAGGTCATGGGCGGCAAAATGGTGGGGATCCGCTTCGCCAGCATACTTTTTCCGCTCCCCGGCGGGCCCTGCATCAAAACATTATGACCGCCCGCCGCCGCAATTTCCAAGGCTCTGCGGGGGATAAACTGACCCTTCACGTCGGCAAAATCTACCTGATAATCCGGCAGATCCGTTTCCTGAAACGGAAGCGTTTTCATCGCCACCGCTTCGGCGGGCTTGCTGAGCAGATCCGTTACCTCCTGCACCGTTGAAACCGGGAAAAACTTCAAATCGGTAATAAACTGCACCTCCGCCGCATTTTCGGCAGGGATAAAAAGGGACTTGAATCCCAGCTCCCGGGCTTTCAAAGCCATAGGCAAAACGCCCCTCACCGGACGGATCTCGCCTAAAAGGGAAAGCTCCCCCAGAAATCCCACCCGGGCTAATTGGTTTTTAACGGTTCCCTCGCAGCAAAGAAAGCCGATATACATCGCCAGATCGTAAACCGACCCGACTTTTTTAATATCTGCCGGTGCGAGATTGACTGTTATGCGCTTGGCAGGGAAGGAGTGACCGGAATTTTTCAGGGCGCTGCGCACCCGTTCTTTGGATTCTTTTACTGCCGCATCCGGCAGTCCCACGATCTCAAAAGCGGGCAGACCGCCTGCCAGATCCACTTCCACCGTAACCGGGAAAGCGTCAATGCCGATCAGCCCGAAGGATTGAATTCTCGATACCATCCGTGCGCTCCTTTCGTATCTTTTGACTTATTATAACAATTTTTGCGAAAAAAATCAATTTTATTCCGGAGATTCCCTAAAAACTTTCTTTTTTACACTTTACATCCCCGATAATTAGTGTTAGAATAACTAATGGATTAAAATAAAATATTTATTTTAGGAGGAAATTATGGCTAGAAAAATGAAAACCATGGACGGCAACAACGCCGCAGCGCACGTATCTTATGCGTTTACCGACGTTGCCGGGATCTATCCCATCACGCCGTCTTCCGTAATGGCAGAAATGACTGATAAGTGGTCCGCAGAAGGGCGGGTAAACTTATTCGGTCAGAAGGTTAAAGTGATTGAGATGCAGTCCGAGGCAGGCGCTGCCGGTACTGTTCACGGCTCCCTGGCTGCCGGTGCTTTAACCACTACCTATACCGCTTCTCAGGGTCTTCTGCTGATGATCCCCAATATGTATAAGATTGCCGGTGAGCAGCTGCCGGGCGTTATTCATTGCTCCGCCCGTGCTGTTGCTTCCCATGCTCTTTCGATCTTCGGCGACCATTCCGACGTTATGGCTTGCCGCCAGACCGGCTTTGCAATGCTTTGCTCCAGCAACGTTCAGGAAGTAATGGACTTGGGTGCCGTTGCGCATCTTTCCGCCATCAAGGGCAAGGTTCCCTTCCTGCATTTCTTCGATGGATTCCGCACTTCCCATGAAATTCAAAAGATCGAAGTTTGGGATTACGAAGATCTGAGAGATATGCTGGATATGGATGCTGTAAACGAATTCCGTGCAAAGGCTCTGCATCCCGATCATCCCGTTCTCCGTGGTTCCGCTCAGAACCCCGATGTATTCTTCCAGGCACGTGAGGCTTGCAATAAGTATTACGATAATCTGCCCGCCGTTGTTGAAGCATATATGGACAAGGTGAACGCCAAGATCGGCACGAACTATAAGCCCTTCAACTACTACGGTGCAGAAGACGCCGAATACGTGATCGTTGCAATGGGCTCCGTTTGCGATACCGCCGAAGAAACCATCGACTATTTGAACGCCCACGGCGAAAAAGTCGGTCTGGTTAAGGTGCGTCTGTATCGCCCTTGGTCCACCAAGCATCTTCTGGCTGTTCTGCCCAAGAGCGTAAAAAAGATCGCTGTTCTGGATCGTACCAAAGAGCCCGGCTCCATGGGTGAACCCCTCTATCTGGATGTGGTTTCCGCTCTGGCTTCCGGCGAATTCAAGGGCGTAGAGGTCGTTGGCGGCCGCTACGGTCTGGGTTCCAAAGACACCACCCCCGGTTGCATCGCCGCCGTATATGAAAACTTGAAGGCAGATAAGCCCAAGAATAGTTTCACCATCGGCATCGTAGACGACGTAACCAACCTTTCTCTGCCCACCGTTGATATCCACACCGCTCCCGAAGGAACCATCTCCTGCAAATTCTGGGGTCTGGGTTCCGATGGTACGGTTGGTGCCAATAAGAACTCCATCAAGATCATCGGTGACCATACCGATAAATATGCGCAGGCTTATTTTGCATACGACTCTAAGAAGTCCGGCGGTGTAACCATTTCCCATCTGCGGTTTGGCGATACCCCCATCAAGTCCACCTACTTCATTTCCAAAGCGGATTTCGTTGCCTGCCATAACCCCTCCTATATCGGTAAATACGATATGGTATCTGAGGTTAAGAAGGGTGGTTCCTTCCTTTTGAACTGCCCTTGGTCTGTGGAAGAACTGGATGAAAAACTGCCCGCCAACGTGAAGAAATATCTGGCTGATAATGATATTAACTTCTATATCATCGACGGTATCAAGATCGGCCGTGAGATCGGTTTGGGTGGCAGGATCAACACCATTTTGCAATCCGCTTTCTTTAAGATCGCCGGTGTGATTCCCGAAGCCGAAGCCATTCAGTATATGAAGGATGCCGCAACCTATTCTTATAGCAAGAAGGGTCAGCACATCGTTGATATGAACCATAAGGCCATTGAAGCCGGTGCCAATAGTGCCGTGAAGGTTGAAATTCCCGCTTCCTGGAAGAATGCAACTGCCGAACCCAATAAGGTTACCGTTGATTGCGATCGGGAAGAGTTAAAATCCTATGTGGAAAATATCCTGATCCCCATCAATGCCCAGAAGGGTGATAGCCTGCCCGTATCCGCTTTCGAAGACTATTCAGACGGCCATATGGAGC
>CAZIQE010000078.1:0-2542 GCA_964541385.1 uncultured Eubacteriales bacterium
ATAAGCGGCAGATTAAGGCGGAATATACCGCCCGAAAAAAAGAACTGAAATTCCATTGGCGGCAGGGGAAAACCGCCCGGAAATACGCCTTTAGGGCACGAAAGACCGAGCTGAAATTTGAACTGAAAACCGAGCAGGGCATCGCCCGGAAAGAGGCTAAAAAACGCCTGCAGGAGGAAAAACGGGAATATAAAAAAGAGGCGTTTTTGCAAAAATCCATCTATCTGGAGAAAAAAGCGGCTCTGAAAAAGAAGCGGAATGAGGCTCTGGGCAGCCTGGTATCGAAGGTGAAGGAGCATTATGCGCCGGGCTCGCTGGCAGGCGGGCTGACCTTAAGCTTTACGCTGATTTTCTTGATCTTCGCTCTGGTGCAGGGGGTTTTTGTGATCTCGGCCTCCTATTATATTATCAACCAACGAGCCGACGAAACCTTTGTGACTGTGGCGGATAGCCTGATTGCCGGCGGCCTTCGGCAGGAAATGGCGAAAACCGTGGCGGACTCTTCGGAACTGAACATTGCCCTTTACCGGGCAGATGGCACGCTTCTTTATTCCTTCGGAATGGAAGAGATGCAGAAGGTGTTGCCCTATAATCAGCGTTGGGAGGAATCCTTCTCCTTCCGCTATCAAACGGAAAGTTTGCGCATCTATTCCCAGCAGGTGGAAACGCCGGAGGGTCGTTTTTATCTGAATATGGCGAAGAGCGTGAAGCGGGAGGACGCCCTGCTTTCCATAATCGTGAATCTGCTTTTGATGGCGGTGGCGATTGCCGGGAGCGTCAGTTATCTGGTGGGCTATCGCACCAACCGGAAAATGCTGCGCCCCATCGGCGTTTTAGGTCGGGCTATGGAGGAAACCAATGCCTCGAACCTTTCGGAGCGGCTGGATACGGAAAATATCCGCACGGAGCTGGTGGAGGTGGTGCGGGCGTATAACCGGATGCTGGATAAGATCCAGCTGGCGTATGAACAGCAAAAACAGTTCGTTTCCAATGCCTCCCACGAATTAAAAACGCCGCTTGCGGTGATCAGCGGGTATAGCGATATTCTCTCCCGCTGGGGCACGGAGGATGAGGCCGTTACCCGGGAGGCGGTGGATGCGATTTTGGCGCAAACGGCTCATATGCAAGCCCTCCTGGAACGCCTGCTTTTTATCGCCAGAAGCGATAACGGCAGAATCCAGGCGGAGCTTCAACCACTTGCGTTGAACCCCCTCTGCAGCGAAATTTTGCAGGATTTCCGAATGATGCACCCCAACCGGACGTTCCGCTTGGAGGGGGAGATCACCGCCCTTTGCGATGCGGGGATGATGCGGCAGATTCTGGTGATCCTTCTGGATAACGCCGTGAAGTTTACAAGCGATGCGGGGCAGATCTGCGTAACTCTTTCGTCCCGGCGGGGCAAGGCGTGCCTGGATGTGCAGGATAACGGCATCGGGATGACGCCGGAGGTGGCGGATCAGGTGTTCGAGCGTTTTTATAAAGGGGATAGCTCCCATAATGAAAAGGGCTTCGGTCTGGGGCTTTCCATTGCGAAGCTGATGGCAGAGGCGCAAAACGGCACTATCACGCTCCAAAGCGTGCCAAACGAAGGCACTATCTTTACGCTAACGTTAAATCTTTAAATAAGCAGTTTGAAAGTTTTTGGGGGTAAAGGACCCTTTTTACAAAAAGGGTCCTTTTATTTATTCAATTCTTTATATACCAGCAGGAATTGGTTCATTTCGTCTAAGAGCGTGTCTTTTTGGCTGATGCGCAGGGTGAAATAGGGTTTCGCACTCATAGAATAGAGCACCCGCCCCTTTAGTTTCTTCACCAGCCCCGCCAGAAGTTGGGGTTCTGCCTCCGGGCAGAAGAAGAGCACCGAATCCATCTTCTGCTTGATATCCAAAATCCCGCAGGAGCGTGCCAAAGCCCGCAGGAGAGCGATTTTCATCAGGTTGAGAACGCTCTGAGGCGGATCGCCGAACCGATCGCAGAGCTCATCGGTCATATCGGAATAATCGTCGTCTGTTTCCAGAGCGGCGATTTTTTTATAGAGATCGATCCGGGTCTTTTCGCTTGAAACGTAGTCCTTCGGAATAAAGGCGCTGACCGAAACGTCGATGGCGCAATCGTTTTCCGAGGGTTTTGCGTTTCCCTGCTCCTCCAGCACCACTTCGCTTAGAATCCGCATATACATTTCATAGCCCACCACGTTCATCTGCCCGTGCTGCCGCTCGCCCAAAAGGGCGCCGGCTCCCCGGATCTCCAGATCCCGCATAGCGATCTTCAAGCCGCTCCCGAATTCGGTGAATTCCCGAATGGTCGCCAGCCGCTTGGCGGCGGCCTCGTTCAGAAGAGCACCTTGCCGATAGGTGAGATAGGCATAGGCACGGGTACTGCTCCGCCCCACCCGACCCCGAATCTGATGCAGTTGGGAAAGACCCAACCGATCCGCATCCTCGATGATGAGCGTATTGGCAAAGGAAACGTCGATGCCGGTTTCAATGATGGTGGTGCAAACTAAAATATCCACTTCGTGGTTCAAAACCCGCTCCCAAAC
>CAZIQE010000079.1:0-2393 GCA_964541385.1 uncultured Eubacteriales bacterium
CCGATGGAGGAGGAGCAGGAGGAGCGGCTCTATCGGATGCTCTGCGCCAAGGCGAAAGCGGCGGGGATGGCGCATTATGAAGTTTCCAATTTCGCACGATCGGGCTTTGAATCCCGCCATAATTCCGCCTATTGGCGGCGCACCGATTATCTGGGCTTGGGTCCCGGCGCCCATTCCTTTATTGATGGGGTTCGCTATTCCTTTGAAGAGGATACGGAAGCCTTTTTAAAGGCACCCGCTCCCTTGCGGAGTCCGGTGCCCATCTCTCAACGGGAAGCCTATGAGGAAAAGATCCTTTTGGGCTTAAGGACGGCGGAAGGAGTGGAGCTGGAGGCGTTGCCGCAGGAGCTTGATTTGGAGCGCTACCGGGATTTTGCCCGGGTGGAAAACGGGCGGTTTCGCCTAAACGACCGGGGCTTTTATCTTTCAAATACCATTATAGCGGAGATTTTAACGCAATGAATTATAAACAAATGACCATTGAAACATTATCCACCGGTCAGGAGGCGGTCAGCAATCTGCTGGTTGCGGTTGGCGTGGGCGGATTTGAGGTGATCGATCCCCGGGATTTTCAGGAATTTCTGGACACGGTAACGCCCCATTGGGATTATGTGGACGAGGCCCTTTTGAAGCAACGGAGCGACCGCACGTTCATTAAAGTCTATGCGGCGGATAATGAGCAGGGAGCCGAAACCTTAAAGGAGATCGAACGCCGGGTGGAGGAGCTGCGCAATGCCCCCGAGCGGGCACTCTACGGCACCTTGGAGATCACGGTGCAGGAGCTTCCCGAGGAGGATTGGCAGAGCGGCTGGAAGCAGTATTATAAGCCCATCCACGTGGGGCGGCTGGTGGTGGTTCCCCTTTGGGAAAGCTATGAAGCGGCACCCGATGAAACGGTGATGAGGATCGATCCCGGTATGGCGTTCGGCACCGGCGCCCATGAAACCACCCGCCTTTGCCTTGCGGCATTAGCCCGGGCGGAGCTGGCGGGAAAACGCATTCTGGACGTGGGGTGCGGAAGCGGGATCCTTTCCATCGGCGGCATCCTGCTGGGGGCGGAGAGCGCCTTCGGCTGCGATATCGATGAGCTGGCTGTGGAGGTGGCGGGGCGCAATGCGGAATTGAACGGCCTCGGCGGCAGGGTAGAATATCGAACCGGTGATCTCCTTTCGGCGGTGAAAGGGAAATACCCGATCGTAACCGCCAATATCGTGGCAGACGTGATCCTGACGCTGTTGAAAGACCTTCATCGGGTGTTGGAACCCAACGGCCTTCTGATCGCAAGCGGGATCATAGACGAACGCAAGGACGAAATCATAGCCGCCATCACCGCCGCCGGGCTAACGGTGGAATCCGTTGCCGAAGAGCGGGGCTGGGTGGCGATCACTGCAAGGAGCGCAGAATAATGGAGCATTTTTTCCTGCCCGAAATTCAAGGCGATCAGCTGCGGGTGGAGGGCGATACTTACCGGCATCTAACCCGATCCCGGCGTTTGGCGTTGGGGGATGAGGTTCTCTTCAGCGATGGGAAAGGCAGAGATTATCGAGCCAGAATGGCAGAGTGTACCCGGGATGCGGCGGTGTTTGAGATTTTGGAGTCTTTCCCCTCGCAAACCGAATGTGCGTTGCGGATCAGCCTTTTTCAATGCCTGCCCAAGATGGATAAAATGGAGGAGGTGCTCCATCGGTGCACGCCTCTGGGGGTCACCCGGTTTGTGCCGGTTCTAAGCAGCCGGACGATTGGCAATGTACCCAATGAAAATAAGCGGAAGCGTTGGGAGAAGATTATGCTTTCCGCCGCCACCCAAAGCGGCAGGAGCGTTTTGCCGGAGATCGCGCCCTGTTGCTCCTTTGCGGAGGCGATCGAAGAGATGAAGAAGGCGGATCTCGCCTTTATCTGCTATGAAAATGCATCGGCTCCGCTCCCTGCCCGATTGCCGAAAGAAGGGCATATTGCTTTTTTGATCGGTCCGGAAGGGGGTCTGGATCCCAAAGAAGCCGAAGAGTTGCCCTCGTATAGTCTGGGCAAACGGATCCTCAGAACCGAGGATGCCGCCGCCTTTCTTTTGCCGATCCTATTGGATCGGAGCGGAAATTTATATTAAAGGATCGTAAGAAATGAGAAGAAAAAGAGGAATCTCCAAATTAGAGCTTTTTTCCGTGCGGGCAACCATTCTGATCTTTTGGTGCGCCTTTTTGAGCTTATTGCTGTTGGCGGAAAATTTCGCCCATTATCGCTATGATTATATCTTCCGCCGCTATCTGCCCTATGTTCTGCCGGTCTTGGCAGGGCTGGCTCTGGCGGGCTTGATTCTCGCCGTGGCGTTGATGCTTTGCAGGAAGGGGGAGCCTTCCGCAAAGGTGATCGATCTGCCTTTTACGGTCTATCTGCTG
>CAZIQE010000080.1:0-2979 GCA_964541385.1 uncultured Eubacteriales bacterium
CATCACCCGATTTCAAGACGGCTCCATCGAAGTGGAAGACTTCGGGCGGGGCGTTCCCGTTGGCTTTAATCAGCGGGAAAACCAGTATAACTGGGAATTGGTTTACTGCACCCTTTATGCCGGCGGTAAATATGATACCAACCAGGGTCAAAATTATGAATATTCTCTGGGGCTGAACGGACTCGGTGCCTGCGCTACCCAATTTGCCTCGGAATATATGGACGTTACCGTTTTCCGGGACGGCAAAAAGCATACCCTTCATTTTGAAAAGGGCTTCAATATCGGCGGCTTGCAATCGGAAGATTTTTCCGGCAAGCGGACCGGCACCGTTACCCATTGGAAACCGGATCGGGACGTTTTCACCGACATTGCCGTGGAGCGAGCCTATTTTGAGAATATTCTGCAAAAGCAGGCGGTTGTGAATGCCGGGTTAACCTTTATCTTTAAAGATGAAAAGGCTTCCGGCGGGTTTGAGACCCGGGAATACTGCTACCAAGAGGGCATCATCGACTACGTAAAAGAGCTATTGGGCGAGGATGCCTTAAGTCAGCCGGTCTTCTGGCAGGATGAGCGCACCGGCAGGGATCGGGAGGATCGGCCGGAATATAAGGTGAAGCTTTCTTGCTGCGTGGCATTCTCCAACCGGGTGAACCTGATCGAATATTACCATAACTCCAGCTTTCTGGAGCACGGCGGCGCACCGGATAAGGCGGCAAGAGCGGCATTTGTTGCCGAAGCGGATGCCTATCTGAAAAACAACGGCAAATATAATAAAGGCGAAAGCAAGATCACCTTTGCGGATATTGCCGATTGCCTGGTTTTCGTTTCCAACTGTTTTTCTACGATCACCTCCTACGAAAATCAGACGAAAAAGAGCATTACCAATAAATTCATTCAGGAATGCACCACCGATTTTCTCCGCCAGAACCTGCGGATCTATTTCATTGAAAATCCCAACGAGGCGCAAAAGATCACCAATCAGATCCTGGTGAATAAACGGGCACGGGAAAGAAGCGAAAAGGAACGGATCAACATTAAAAAGACCCTTTCCGGCTCCATTGATATGACCAACCGCATTGCGAAATTCGTCGATTGCCAGACCAAAGACATCACGAAGCGGGAAATCTATATCGTGGAGGGCGATTCTGCGCTGGGCTCCTGCAAGCAGGGGCGGGATAGCTTCTTTCAGGCCATTTGGCCGGTGCGGGGCAAGATCTTAAACTGCCTGAAAGCCGATTACGGCAAGATCTTCAAAAGCGAGATCATAACCGATCTTCTGAAGGTTTTGGGGTGCGGCGTGGAGATCAGCGGAAAAACCGCCAAAGGTTTGCAATCCTTTAATTTGGATGCGCTCCGTTGGAACAAGGTGATCATCTGCACCGATGCGGACGTGGACGGATTCCAGATCCGCACCCTGATCTTAACGATGCTCTACCGGCTGACCCCCACTCTGATCGAAAAGGGCTACGTTTATATTGCGGAATCTCCCCTCTTCGAAATCACCGACCGTGCCAAAAGCAAAACCTATTTTGCTTATTCCGAAAAGGAAAAAGAAGAGATCCTTTCCAAGCTGGAGGGTCGTAAGGTGGATATTATGCGGAGCAAAGGGCTTGGCGAAAACGAGCCGGATATGATGTGGGAAACCACAATGAATCCCGAAACCCGGCGTTTGGTGAAGGTTACGCCCTCCGATGCGGAACAGACCTCTGCTATTTTCGATATCCTATTGGGCGATAATCTCGCCGGGCGAAAGGATTATATCGCCGCAAACGGTCACCTTTATTTAGACGATCTGGATCTTTCCTGAGGAGATAATATGAAGAAAAAGAAAGTAACGCAAAAAGAATATATTGAAAAAGAGCCGATCCTGCGCAGCGTGGTGGAAACGCTGGAAACCAACTATATGCCCTACGCAATGAGCGTGATCCTCTCCCGGGCGATTCCCGAGATCGACGGCTTAAAGCCCTCCCACCGAAAGCTGCTTTATACAATGTATAAAAAAGGGCTGATCAACGGGAAACTGACCAAAAGCGCCAACATCGTGGGCGAAACGATGAAGCTGAATCCCCACGGCGACGCCGCCATTTATGAAACGATGGTGCGTCTTTCCAGAGGGTATGAGGCATTGCCGCTCCCCTTTGTGGAATCCAAGGGGAACTTCGGCAAGGTTTATTCCCGGGATATGGCGTTTGCCGCCTCCCGTTATACCGAGGCGAAGCTCGCCCCCATTTGCCGGGAGCTCTTCGACGATATCGATAAGGACACGGTGGATTTCGTTCCCAACTACGATAATTCCACCACGGAGCCCACCTTACTGCCGGTTTCCTTCCCCACCATTCTGACCACCCCGAACCAGGGGATCGCCGTTGGGATGGCATCCAATATCTGCCCCTTTAACCTGCACGAGGTTTGCGATACCGTGATCGCTATGATGGAAAACCCCGATCACCCCCTGGAGCTCACGCTCCCCGGTCCGGATTTTTCCACCGGCGGCAGGTTGCTGGTGAATCAATCCCAGATCAAAGAGATTTATGAAACGGGGCGTGGAACCCTTAAGGTGCGTGCCAAATACGAGGTGGAGGGGAATATGATCCTCATCAATGAAATCCCCTATACCACCACCGTTGAAGCCATTATCGAAAAAATTGTCGAGCTTTATAAGGTCAATAAATTGCGGGAGATCGCCGACGTTAAGGATATGAGCGATAAAAACGGCTTGCGGATCTCCATCGAGCTGAAGCGGGGCAACGATGCCGAAAAGGTGATGGCGAAGCTCTTTAAGCTAACGCCCCTGGAGGATAGCTTCGGCTGCAACTTCAACGTTCTGATCGGCGGCGTTCCGCAGGTTCTGGGCTTGAAGGCTCTGATCGAAGAATGGGTCGCCTTCCGCTCCGAGGCCATTCGGCGCAGAACCTATTTCAGCAAAAATAAGGCAGAAGAAAAACTGCATCTGTTACTGGGCTTGAAAAAGATCCTTCT
>CAZIQE010000081.1:0-3225 GCA_964541385.1 uncultured Eubacteriales bacterium
ATCTTCACCGTATCCACCGCATCAAAGATGCATTCTTTATCCTCCTGCATATCCTTATTATAAGCAAGAGGCAGACCCTTCAGCGTGGTGAGCAACGCCATCAGATCGCCATAGACCCGCCCGGTCTTGCCCCGGATCAATTCCGCCATATCGGAGTTTTTCTTCTGGGGCATAATGGAAGAGCCGGTGGTATAGGCGTCGTCTAATTCCACAAACTTGAATTCCCAACTGCTCCAGAGGATCAACTCTTCCGAGAGGCGGGAAAGATGCATCATCAAAATAGAAAGAATACTCAAAAGCTCCGCCACGAAATCCCGGTCGGAAACGCCGTCGATGCTATTGAGCGAAATGGTATCAAACCCCAGTTTCTCAGCCTCGAAACGGCGGTCGGTATCATAGGTAGTGCCCGCAAGCGCACAGCACCCGATGGGGGAAACGTTCACCCGCTTTTTCCAATCCGCCAGGCGATCCAGATCCCGGAGCAGCATCATTGCGTATGCCATCAGGTGGTGACCGAAGGTGATGGGCTGAGCACGCTGCAGATGGGTGTAGCCGGGCAGGATGGCGGCCTTATGCGTTTCCGCCTGACCGACCAGAGCGCAAAGCACCTCTTTGATCTCCGCCCCGATGGTTTCCGCTTCGTCCCGCAGATACATCCTGAGATCCAACGCCACCTGATCGTTCCGGCTCCGGGCGGTATGCAGTTTTTTGCCGCAATCCCCTAATCGGCAAGTCAGTTCCTGCTCCACGAACATATGGATATCTTCGCATTTGGGATCGATGGCAAGCTTTCCGGCATCAATATCCTGAAGAATTCCCTCCAGCCCCTCGATCAGTTGATCCGCCTCGGCGGGCGTGATGATCTTTTGAGCGCCCAGCATAGCCGCATGCGCCATAGAGCCTTGAATATCCTGCCGATACATCCGCTGATCAAAATGAATGGAGGAATTAAAATCATCCGCCAGAGAATCGGTTTTGCCGGCGGTTCTGCCGACCCACATTTTTTCCATAAATTTCTCCTATGCCGGTATCGCTTTATTTTTTGTTCTTGGCGTCTACCGTCGCCTGCACCTTGATGGGCAGACCGTAGAGATTGATGAACCCGGCGGAATCCTTCTGATCGTAGTCGCTTTCCCCGAAGGTGGCGATCTCTTCGCTGTAGAGAGAATAATCGCTCCAAACGCCGGCGTTGATCATATTACCCTTATAGAGCTTCAAACGCACCTTGCCGGTCACCCGCTCCTGGGTCTTATCCACAAAAGCACTCAACGCCTCTCTTAGGGGAGTGAACCATTGACCGTTATAAACCAGCTCACCGAAGGTGATGGCGAGCTTTTGCTTTTCGTGCATCGTCATCTTATCGAGGCAGATGGTCTCCAATACGCTATGGGCTTTATAGAGGATCGTGCCGCCCGGCGTTTCATAAACGCCCCGGCATTTCATCCCCACCAACCGGTTTTCCACGATATCCAGAAGCCCGATGCCGTTGGCGCCGCCGATCTCGTTCAATTTCAGAATGATATTTTTGGCGCTCATCTTTTCGCCGTTCAGGGCAACGGGTGCGCCCTTCTCAAACTCCAATTCCACGTAAGTGGGCGCATCCGGCGCATGGATGGGGGAAACGCCCAGCTCCAAAAAGCCGGGCTTTTCATATTGGGGCTCATTGCCGGTATCCTCCAGATCCAGCCCTTCATGCGAAAGATGCCAGAGGTTTTTATCCTTGGAATAGTTGGTTTCCCGATTGATCTTCAAAGGAATTTTATGGGCTTCGGCGTAGTCGATCTCCTCTTCCCGGGATTTGAGCTCCCATTCCCGCCAGGGCGCAATGATGGGCATATCGGGCGCAAAATGCTTGATGGTCAGCTCAAAACGAACCTGATCGTTGCCCTTCCCGGTGCAGCCGAGGGCAATGGCATCGGCTCCTTCCTTCTTGGCGATCTCCACCAAACCCTTGGCAATGCAGGGGCGGGCGTGACTGGTGCCCAAAAGATATTCCTCGTAAACGGCTCCCGCCTTCAGGCAGGGAACGATGTATTCATCCACGTATTCATCGGTCAGATCCAATGCATAAAATTTGGATGCGCCGGTTTTAATGGCTTTTTCTTCTAAGCCTTCCAGCTCGTCTGCCTGCCCAACATTCCCTGCAACGGCAATGATCTCCGGGTTATTATAATTCTCTTTTAACCAGGGAATGATGATGGAAGTATCCAAACCGCCGGAATAGGCTAAAACCACCTTTTTAATATTCGCTTTATTCATTCAATATCGCCTCCAAGTGAATAAAAATACAAAACTTTTGAATAATATGCCAAGATTATACACTTTATTTCATCCTTTGTCAAGGGAAATTTTTAAAAAAAAGGGGCTTGATTTTAAATCAAGCCTCTTCGTTGCTTTCTTCTTCGGTAAAATCAGTTTCAAATGCCAGATTGGCGGGGGTGATCAACGCCTTTTTCTTTAGGCGGCGCAAAATCAGAATGGTTGCGGTTACAGCCGCCGCTACGCTTAAAATAACCGATACTAAAATAATGATGTGACTCTTTTTCATAACCGAAACATCCTTTCTTTATCCTTTATTTAATTATAGCATAAGTTTTAATGAAAAATCAAGGGTTTATTCCTTGAAAATTATGAACTGGAAGAAAACAAAATAGGCGATCTCCGTTAACGCCCGAATGAGATAACTCATCAGAATCGGATTGCCGGTTACGTCCGCCAGCCAAACCGTTAGCAGGTTTAAAAGCCAGGTGGCGGCGAAAACGGTCATAATCGCAAGCATCATCTGGCGGCCGGTGTAGAAGGCACCGGAGCCGATTTCGCCGTATGCCCAATATTTTAATAGGTAGAACATTGCGAAAAAGCGCACCAAAAAGGGCAGCAGAATGGCGTAGCCCGAAAGGGGCAAAAACCGCTTCATCAAAAATTCCAAAATCCCCGTTGCCAGAGCAACGGTAATATAGCGCAGAACCTCGCTTTTATGCTCCATCAGGTAATCGTAAAAGCGGTCTGCCGCCCGGTTTAGATCCTTTTTCTGCTTCGCTTTCGCCATTCTTTTCACCTCGCAATGATTATATCATAAGAATGATAAAAAGAAAAGAGTTATTTCCAAAGCGTTTCATTGACTTTTTTCGGTGAAAAGGATATACTAAATGAAGAATATTGAAAGGGAAGTGTTTAAAAATGGGTTGTACGCACGATTGCAGCTCTTGCAGCTCCAAGTGTTCC
>CAZIQE010000082.1:0-2801 GCA_964541385.1 uncultured Eubacteriales bacterium
GGATCAATACGGTCAGATCGCGCCCGTTTACTCCATTTCCGCAGGGCTGGACTATCCCGGCGTGGGGCCCGAGCACGCCTATCTCCACGATATCGGCAGAGCGGAATACGTTCCCGTGACCGACGACGAGGCGGTGAACGCTTTTGAATATCTTGCCAAAACGGAAGGGATCATTCCCGCTATCGAATCGGCGCACGCCGTTGCGTATGCGATGAAACTCGCTCCGACAATGGATCAAAATAAAATCATCGTGATCACCATTTCCGGCAGGGGCGATAAGGACTGCGCCGCCATCGCCCGCTACAGAGGGGAGGATATCCATGAGTAACATCCGAAAAGCGTTTGAAAACGGAAAAGCCTTTATTGCCTTTATCACCTGCGGCGATCCCGATCTGGAAACCACCGCCGCCGCAGTAAAAGCCGCCGTGGAAAACGGCGCCGATCTTATTGAGCTTGGCATCCCGTTCTCCGATCCCACCGCAGAAGGACCCGTTATTCAGGGTGCCAATCTGCGTGCCTTGAACGGCGGCGTTTCAACGGATAAGATCTTCGCCTTTGTGAAGGAGCTTCGGCGTGACGTGAAGGTGCCGATGGTGTTTATGACCTATGCCAACGTGGTGTTCTCCTACGGCTCGGAGAAATTCATCTCCACCTGCAGGGAGATCGCCATCGACGGTTTGATCCTGCCGGATCTGCCGTTTGAAGAAAAAGAGGAATTTCAGCCCCTTTGCCGGCAATACGGCGTGGATCTGGTATCGCTCATTGCGCCCACGTCGGAAAACCGGATCGCCATGATCGCCAAAGAGGCGGAAGGGTTCCTCTATATCGTATCCAGCCTCGGCGTGACCGGAACGAGAAGTGAAATTAAAACAGACCTTGCCTCCATTGTGCAGGTGGTGCGAGAAAATACCAACGTGCCGTGTGCGATCGGCTTCGGTATTTCAACCCCCGAACAGGCAAAGAAAATGGCGGATCTTTCGGACGGTGCGATCGTCGGCTCCGCTATTATTAAGCTGCTGGAGAAATACGGCAAGGATGCCCCGAAATACATCGGCGAATATGTAAAATCGATGAAAAATTCCATAAGATAAAAAACGCTGTTTTTTAATTTTCGACACGCCGGGAGACTCTCAAAAAAGAGTGCCGAATTCGTCAACTCGACCCGAAGTTGTACATAGGTACTACGAGAGGGAGAGTTGGCGGATAGCAGAAAATTTCATTCAAAACTCGGCATCAGCCGAGTTTTTACCTTTAAAAAGAACAATAAAAAAAGAAAGTGACTACCCTTTTCATCTTACATCAGAAATAGGTAGTCACTTTATCATTCACTTATTTTCTGCGGTCGGTGCCTTTTTTGACAGTCTGCCTTAAAATCAACTGCCGTATTTAACCGCAAGCTTGCAGGCTTTATCAACCAGATTTGCAACCTTGGTCATTTCGGACACCATATTCTTCTCGGGTTTATGCGCAACCATAGCCGCCCAAACCTGTTTTTCTTCCGCATCATCTAATTGATAGAACGCCTGGTTCATTTGAACGCCGAAGTAGGTGTTTTTCGTAACGAAATTAAAGTATTCTCTTCGGGCGGCGTAGTCCATCTTCCGATAACTGGTGGTTGCCATATAGTCGAAGATGGCTTCGGTGAAGCGGGTTGCCCAAAGCTCCATAAATTTAACAACATAGGGAGCGTTGGACTGGTTCTTCATCTTCTTGGGCAACATCATTGTGTAGCCATAGCTGAAGCAGGCGTCACGGCCGGTATTGCCGGTTCCCTTGGGATAGGGCACCCAGTTGAATTTATGCGTATGGCAATAGAGCGGCTTTTCCGAGTTATCGTAGTTATTCATCAGATTCAGAGTGTCGCCCATCATAACGTCGCCGTTCATATGCATCGAGTCCCAGGTGCCGCCGCATTGAATGGACTGTAAAACGGAGGAGTAGGCACTATAAGCATCCATACAACGCTGGTCGGTCCAGTTATTGATCAGGTTGGGCTCGCTGCTCTTGGTATCGATTTCAATGGGACCGCAGCCGTTGGCCAATGCATAGGCATAGTAAGCATCGCCGGCGCAGAGGAAGTATGCATAAAGCTTCTTGCCGTCGGAGGTGGTTTTGGGAACGGAGCGCAGGAAACTGGCATAGGTATCCCAATTCCATTCGCCCTTCTGCCATGTTTTATGGGGGTCTTTCAGATTGAATTCTTCAACCATAGACTGGTTATACCAAAGAACGTTAACGGCACCGATAGGGCTGATGCAACGGTATTTGCCCGCCCATTTGGTCATTTCCATGATCTGAACGTCAACGCCGGGGGAGTTCCCCAGGTTTTGCATATTAACGAAAGGATCCAGAGGCTGGGTCAATTGCAGGGCTACCGGGAAAGAGCCCACGTGAGTGGGGATGATATCCAGAGCCTTGCCGGCGTTCATATAAGAGAGTGCCTGGGATACCGATTTATCAAAACGGGATTTGATATACTTGATTTGCAGACCGTATTGCTTTTTCAGAGCTTCCCACCATTCCCATTCGCCAACCTGTTTTCCTTTTTCATCCTTATACTGGAAGGTGGAATACATAATAGAGGTGATCAGCGTGAAGGATTTCCCCTTCAGATCCGCCAATTTAATGTTGTTTTTAATGAAGCCGGTGGTATCAAGATCAAAGGAGGGGGCAACGCCGGTATTCAATGGCTTCGCCTCCGCAACCAGGGGGTTGGTATCGGCGGTGTACTTTTTGGTTTCATCGTAGTTTTTGATCAGCTCATCCTGGGTGGAAGGGGCTTCTGTTCCGCCCTGATCGGG
>CAZIQE010000083.1:0-1654 GCA_964541385.1 uncultured Eubacteriales bacterium
AGTGATGGAAATTCCGGAAAATCTGCTTTGGCCGTCTGTTTATGAAAGCGACGATGAGGCTTATGCCATCTGGCGTGATAAGATCGGCGTTCCCGAAGCGCATATTGTTCGGTTAGGGAAAGCGGATAATTTCTGGGAGCACGGAACCGGTCCCTGCGGCCCCTGCAGTGAAATTTATTTTGACCGCGGTGAAAAATACGGATGCGGTTCTCCGGATTGTAAGCCCGGCTGCGATTGCGATCGTTATATGGAGATCTGGAACAACGTTTTCTCGCAGTTTAATAATATGGGCGACGGCACCTATACGGAGCTGGAACATAAAAATATCGATACCGGTATGGGTCTGGAGCGTCTGGCTTGCGTCATTCAGGGCGTGGATAATATGTTTGAAGTAGACACGATCCGAAATATTCTGGATAAGGTCTGCTCAATTGCCGGAGTTAAGTACGGTATAGATGCTAAAAAAGATATTTCGATCCGTGCGATCACCGACCACGCTAGAGCCGCAACCTTTATGATTTGCGACGGGATCATTCCCTCGAACGAGGGGCGTGGCTACGTGCTGCGCCGTTTGATCCGCCGTGCCGCCCGCCACGGAAAGCTTCTGGGAATCAAGGACGCCTTCCTGCCGCTTATTTGCGACGTTGTTATCGCTGAGAATAAGGACGGATATCCTGAGCTTCTCGAAAAGGAAAGCCTGATCAAAAAGGTGATCTCCTATGAGGAAGATTCCTTTGCCAAGACCATTGATCAGGGATTGGCTATTCTTGAAGCATTTACTGCCGAGGGCGGCGTTCTTTCCGGAGCGGATGCTTTTAAGCTTTACGATACCTATGGCTTTCCTTTGGATCTTACCAAGGATATCTTGGAAGAGAAGGGGATGCGTGTTGACGAAGATGCTTTTCATCATTTGATGCAAGAGCAGCGGGAGTTGGCACGCTCTGCCAGAAAAGCAGGGGATGCCGAATCCTGGAAAAGCGACGGCATTTCTCTGGAGGGAGTGGCGGCAACTGAATTTGTCGGCTATGAGCAGGATACCGTTCGGGCAAAGATTATTGCCATCGTAAAGGATGGGGCGGTTTCAAAAACCGCTTCGGAGGGCGAAAAGGCTGTTCTGATTCTGGATCAAACGCCGTTTTATGCCGAAGGCGGCGGACAGGTTGGCGACCGTGGCTTAATGATCGGCGATCATACGGAATTTTCAGTTGAAAATACCACTAAAAACGCCGCCGGAATCTTTATGCATTTCGGTGAAATGAAGCGTGGCATTCTCAGCTGCGGTGATACGGTTTCTGCCGAAATCGATGCCGAACGGCGCAATGCGATCCGCCGGAATCATACTGCCGCTCACTTGCTGCAGGCCGCTCTGCGTGAAGTTTTGGGCAAGCACGTTGAGCAGGCCGGTCAGCTGGTGAATGAAAAAGCAGTACGGTTTGACTTCACCCATTTCTCGGCGCTCACAGCCGATGAACTGAAAGCGGTTGAATGGAAAGTAAACCGTGAAATTATGGCTGGGATTGAAGTATTAAATTATGAAACCGGAATCGATGAGGCTCGCAATAAAGGGGCAATGGCGTTGTTCGGCGAAAAATACGGCGAACGTGTCCGGGTTGTTGAAGTGCCCGGCTTTTCCATTGAGCTTTGCGGCGGAACC
>CAZIQE010000084.1:0-3386 GCA_964541385.1 uncultured Eubacteriales bacterium
GCTGTATGAAAAAACCAGGATGGATGCGCTCTATTTTGAAGCCACGGGCGGCGGTATCACCTTCGGGGGCGGGGAGCCTTTGCTTCAGGCGGATTTCATCCGGGAATTCCGGCAGATCTGCGGAAACGGCTGGCATTTAACCCTTGAAACCAGTCTGGCAGTCCCCTGGGAAAAGGTCGAGATCGCCGCCGGGTGTATCGATGCCTTTTTAATCGATATCAAAGATACCGATCCCGCCGTCTACCGCCGCTATACCGGCAGGGATAATGCCTTGGTTTTGGAAAACCTCAGCCGGCTAATGACTCTGATCCCCCCTGAGCGGATCACCGTTCGGATCCCTCTGATTCCGGAGTTTAATACCCCGGAGCATCAATTAAGGAGCCAAAAACGCCTGGCGGAACTGGGCGTTCAGCATTTCGACCTCTTTCAATATCGCAAAAGCCGATAGAGCACGCACTCTATCGGCTTTTCCTTTTAAACTTCTCACCTTACAGGGAACCGGCAGACCCGGGCGCCTTCCATCTCCGAAAGATCATAAATCGCCTCCGCCTCCCGGCGAGCCAATTCACCCTTCAATCGCTTAATCTCCTGCGCCTTGCTCCCCAATAAACCAATGGTCATAAAGCCTCCGCTCACGATCAAATACCAAAGTATGTTCATACCGTTCATCTCCTTTTTTGTTTTGATGACCCCATTATACAAAAAGAGATGTCCCATAAACCGTACTTCAAAAAACACAGCCACCGAATAGTGGCTGTGTTTTTTAATTTATAGTGTGTTATATTCTTTTTCGTATAGCATACAGTTGATTTGCGGAACGCTCATTTTCTTTTGTATGCCGAAAATAATGATGCTGTCTTTTGGGCGTTTCGGATAGAGCGGGGCGAAGCCGGTTATTTTCAAAAGTGCTTGTGTTTCTTCGAGGGTCAAACTCATTCCCACTGCAAGGCAGATCAATTTATCTCTGGAGGGCATACGGCTCCCCGAGAAGATTTGATATCCGTAGATTTCGTTAAATTCGGCTTTTTTGATCACTTCCGCTTTGCTGCAGTTCTTTTGCTTCAGCAGATCATTTAATACTTCACACAAGGAGGAATTTGTCATAAAAGCCCGGTTTTTTTCCAAATAGTCGTCGAGATTATGTGAAGCCGTCAGTTGTTGCAGAAGTTCGTCGGTTGGTTTTCGCTCCATATTTATTTCCCCCTTTACAAAATGATCATATCATAATATACTGATAATGGCAAGAGAATAATTGGTAAAGAGAGAATCAGGTATGGAATGGTTGGAACAAGTTTTAAAAGAAGAATATCAACTGGTTACTGTTTTAAAGCAAAATCAAAAGGGGAAGGTGCTTCATTACCGCCACAAGGAATTGGAGCGTGATTTAATCGTTAAAGTGATTCCTGCCGAAAATGAAGTATACTCTGTTTTAAAATCGATTCATCATCCCAATATTCCCCAGGTATTTGACGTATGGGCAGACGGTGATTCCTGCACGGTGTTAGAAGAATATATTGATGGGGTTACGATTGCAGATATTTTGGATACGGGCGCCTATCATTGGCGCGGCGCAGCGAATGTGCTTTGTTATGTTTGCGATGCATTGCAGACCCTACACAATCTGCACATCATCCATCGGGATATCAAGCCGGAAAATATTATGATCCGTAATGACGGGCAGGTGTTTTTGATTGATTATGATTCCGCACGACTTTATAAGCCCTACCAATCAAAGGACACCAATTTTGTGGGGACGGTGGGATATGCCGCCCCGGAGCAATTCGGTATGGCTCAAAGCGACCCACGCACAGATATTTTTGCGATCGGTGTACTATTGAATATTATGTTAACCGGAGAGCATCCGTCAAAAATTCTTTACCGTGGCAAGCCGAGAAAAATCATTGAAAAATGTATTCAGGTGAACGCCGAAAGCCGATATCAAACGATATCTGAATTAAAAAAAGCGCTGAACGTTTTCAGATGCTAAAGGATGTGTTGATCAAATGAAGAAATGCCCCTATTGTAAAAAAGAACTTCCCGATGAAGCTGCATTTTGCCCGTATTGTATGCAAAGGCTTGGGGAGGTAAATCAAATCTCTCCTGCGCCCGTTCGCAAAAAATCCAAAAAAATGCTATGGCTTCTTGCAATTCCCATCGTCGCTGTTTTGATTTTTGGCGGGTTAATGACATGGAAGATGATCGATAAGAATAGCCCGGATGAAAACGTGAATAGCCCTTCATATTTTGATGATACGGTGGATTATACGCAATACGTTGGCTTATGGAAAAGCGAAGAGTCCAATGAACTCACCATGTTGGAAATCCTCTCCGTTAAAAACAATTCGATAGTTTTTGATCTGACGCGTGCTTCAAGCAAAGATCAAAGCCAAGTTGCCCGTCTTGTAAACGTTTCTTCCGAAATCGTGGACGGTACGGTTTCGTTTTCTTTTGAGGATGACGGATGGCAAAACAGCGGCAAAGGAACGCTGAAGATCAATTCCGAAGGAATTTATGTGGAAACAACCGTTTTGGAAAAAAATCGAAATGCAGCCTGGAGTATAGAGGGGAGCGCCAATTTAAAAAGGCAGAAAAACCGTGTTCGAGATATAGACGATTATCTTGAGTGGGAATTTGATCTGCTTCAGTCGGATTTCGGAAAAGAAACAGAGCCTGTAACAATCTCTGATTATGATTCATCGGAACAGCATTATTACGGAGAACTTAAGGTCAGCGTGGATCCCAACACCAGGCGCATTATCAGCCTTTTGGTGGAGTATTCAAAGGCGACAGACAAATCCCGTTTTGCTTATCGTTCGATCGATGGCTATAGCACGTTAGAGGATGTCTACAGTATTATGGGTCAGCCGGATAGCAACACGTTGATTGTAAGCGGTGAAAGCGGTGAAGTCGGATACAGAATCGGAACCAATTATGTCAAATTTGGATTTGATGAAAATAGGAATTTAGTCCATATTCTCACTTTTGTTCCTGCCCCGGAGTAAAAATTTTTAAAACTAAGCAGCCTGCTTAGGACAAAGAGACCGCCCTTGCGATATAATCAGCAAGGGCGGTCTTTTTATGTTTAAAAAAAGCGAACGAATAAAAAAGCGCAGGGCAACCCGTAAAAAGGCGTTGTTTAAACCGGTTCCGAGCAAACCGTTTACGATTGATCGGCAAAATCATCCGGCTGATTCATATTGCTCAAAGCATACTCACAGCACTGAACCACCAGCTGATTAAATGAAATATTATTATTGTCCGCCAATCGTTGCAGACGGCTGATTAAGTCGTCGGGCATACGAATGGTTTTGTTGTAACTTTGCGGTTTTTTTATTCTAAAATCTTTTTTATACATATCAGCACCTCTCTTTCATTATATGTCAAAA